>CAYTEC010000042.1:0-17896 GCA_964436745.1 uncultured Dehalococcoidia bacterium
TTCCCTTGGGGAGTATGCAGGTCGACGGTCATGGAAAGCTTGTTGCGGGCGTGGGCGTTGAAGGGTGCCGACCGGTTCCACGGCCGGTCGCCAGGGTCACGGTCGGGGTAGATGGAGGTCGGCACACGCGCCTCCGCCTCCGGGCTGGGGCGGGCGAACCGGCCTCTGGTACTGGTCGGAAAGACATTGACCGATTCGACCCGGATCACCTCGGCGCCCATGTCAGCCAGGAACATGGTGCCGTAGGGACCGGCCCAGACGACCGTTATGTCGAGGACTCGTACGCCCTCCAGCGGCAGCTTCGCCATGCCCAGCCTCCTCGCGGTCCGCGCTCCTCCGCCCCAAGCGCCGCTCGCCGCGCGGCCTACCCCAATGCCTTCGCCCGGAGGACGTTGAGAGCGGCGCCGGCCCGGAACCATGCCACGTGCTCGGCATTCAGCGTGTGGCGGAGGCTCACGTCGTCGGTGGTGCCGTCTGCGTGGTGGAGGCGGGCGGTCACCAGGCTTCCCGGGGCCAGATCAGCGAGCTCGGTCACGCTGACGCGGTCCGTCTCCAGCACCCGGTCGTAGTCCGCCGAGTCCGCGAAGGTCAGTGGAAGAATCCCCTGCTTCTTGAGGTTCGTCTCGGAAATTCGAGCGAAGCTACGGACGATGATCGCGGCGCACCCCAGGTGCCGGGGCGTCATGGCCGCGTGCTCGCGGCTGCTGCCCTCGCCGTAGTTCTCGTCACCCACGGCCACCCACCGGAGGCCCTTTGCCTTGTATTCCCGTGCGGTCTTGGCGAACGTCACGCCGGTCTCGCCCGTCTGCTGGTTCAGCCCCTTCCCGGTCTCGCCCGTGAAAGCGTTCTCAGCGCCCAGAAATGCGTTGTCGCTGATCAGGTCCAGGTGGCCGCGCAGGCTGAGCCAGGGGCCGGCCGGGGAGATGTGGTCCGTGGTGCACTTGCCCCTGGCTTTGAGGAGCACAGGCAGATCGGCGAAGTCTTCGCCGTCCCACTCCGCGAACGGGTCCAGGACCTGGAGCCGCTGGCTCTTGGGGTTGACGACCAGATCGACCGATCCGGGGTCCTCCGATGGGGCGACGTACCCGGTGCCGCCTCCAGTGAAGCCGGCCTCCGGGACTTCGGGCGCGGGCGCGGGCGGCGCCAGCATGAAGGCGGTGCCGTCGGCGGCCTCGATCGTGTCCGTCAGCGGGTTGAAGGCAAGGCGACCCGCCAGGGCATAGGCAAGCACGATTTCCGGGCTGGCGATGAACGCCATCGTGTCCCCACTGCCATCGTTGCGACGGGGGAAGTTCCGGTTGAACGTGGTGAGGATGGCGTTGGGCTCGCCCGAGCGAAGGTCCACCCGGCTCCACTGGCCGATGCACGGCCCGCACGCGTTGGCGAGGACCAGGGCATCGACCTCTTGCAGAGCCTCCATCTGGCCGTCCCGCTCGATGGTGGCGCGGACCTGCTCAGACCCTGGGGTCACCAGGAGGCGCGCCTTCGTCTTCACACCGTGGGCAGCGGCCTGCCGCGCCACATCGGCCGTGCGGGAGATGTCCTCGTACGACGAGTTGGTGCAGCTCCCAATGAGCGCCGCCGACAGCCCCGCCGGGTAGCCCTCATTCGCCACCGCCTCTGCCATCCGGGAAACGGGACGCACCAGGTCGGGCGTGTGGGGCCCGACGATGTGGGGCTCGAGGGTGGACAGGTCGATCTCTATCACCCGCGTAAAGTACCGCGCGGGGTCCGCCTCGACCTCCGGATCGGCGGTGAGCAGGTGGCGGTTCGCGTTGGCCAGGTCGGCCAGAGCGCCGCGGCCCGTGGCGCGCAGGTAGACCTCCATCCGGGGGTCGTATGGGAAGATGGAGGTCGTCGCCCCAAGCTCAGCCCCCATGTTGTTGATCGTCGCCTTTCCAGTGCAGGAGATGGAGCCGGTCCCGGGGCCGAAGTACTCGATCACTCGGTTGGTGCCGCCCTGGACGGTCAGGAGCCCACAGAGGTAGAGGATCACGTCCTTGGGCGCGGTCCAGCCGCTCAGCTCCCCGGTGAGCCGCACGCCGACGACCTCCGGGTACAGGACCTCCCAGGGGAATCCGGCCATTACGTCGACGGCGTCAGCGCCGCCCACGCCCACGGCGAACATCCCAAGCCCGCCCGCGTTGGGGGTGTGGGAGTCGGTGCCAATCATCATGCCGCCGGGGAATGCATAGTTCTCCAGCATCACCTGATGGATGATGCCGGACCCAGGCGCCCAGAACCCGATCCCGAACTTGCTGGACGCGCTCCTGAGGAAATCGTACACCTCCCGGTTTCCCTGGATGGCGACCTCCATGTCCTCCCGCGCGCCAACCTTCGCCTGAATCAGGTGGTCGCAGTGGACCGTTGTCGGCGCGGCCACGGTCTCCTGCCCCGACTGCATGAACTGAAGGAGCGCCATCTGGCCGGTGACATCCTGGAGGGCGACGCGGTCCGGGTTTAGCAGCAGGTAGCTGCCGCCGGGATCGAGCTCCTGCCCCTCTGGGTCCGCCAGGTGAGAGAGCAGGGCCTTCTCGGCGTTCGTCACGGGACGGCCCAGCCGCCGCCTGACGATGCTCAGGTTCGCCTCCATTCGCTCGTAGACCCCGGACACGAACTCGGGGGTCGAATCGATGAGCCGCATGCCACCCTCCCTCTGAGTCGTCGGCGCTTCAAGACCGCGCGGGACCGCCATCGTGCCGCATGGCGACCCCGCCATTATACCCGTCGCAAACGCCGCGTCCACACGGCGCGCAGCCCCCTTGCCGCGAGCTAGACAACGGTCTCGCCTCGGACCATCGTGGTCCTCGGGAGGGGCCGCGCACAAGCGCACACCTCATGGATGGGGGCACAACGGCGGGGAGGAAGGAGTGGGACAAGCGCGAGTGAAGAGCCTTGGACGCATCCGGTAGGTCCGCGGGGTGCTTGTGGGATCGAAGACGCGCCGCCAAGCTGAGAGAAGGGCTCCAGCGCCGGGGGGTTCGGGACGCCCTTCGCCGGACGGCCCCAATTGCCGCCGCCGGGCTCAGTCCAGCCGGGCGGGCGGCGTCAAACGAGAGCGAGGGGAGAATGGCTCGGGACGCTGACGCATGGTAGAATCCACGGTCAGTTCCACGACCCTGGCTGCGGATAGTACTCCGCTTTCGCCCATTGGCGGAGGATCAGCGCAAGAGTGAACCCGGTGATGACCACGGATGCCTCCTTTGGCCGCTACACGGCCCCGTTGGAGATAACCGAACCGCGGCCCGGAATGTTCCACGCCGCTCCTCCAACCGTCCCTTCTTGGGCTTGGGGCCACATCTCTCCCACGGCCCCCGCGCGGCGGCCGTGGGTTCGGCCTGCAAGGGCCGGTTGGTGCTTAATTCCGTCTGGCCGCCGGACAGCCCACTGGGGAGGCTCATGGGACAGGGGGACGCGCAGCTCGGAGACCAGAGGGACCGGGAGCTGACGTCCTTCCGGGCCGAAGTCGCGCGAGCCCAGGACAGACTCAGCGACCTGAGCGCCTTGGGCCACAGAATCGCCTTGAGCTCCGACCTGCCCTCCGTCCTCCAGGAGGTGGTCGACGCCGCCGGGCGGATGACGGAGGCCCGGTACGGCGCCCTGGCGGTCCTCGACGCCGAGGGGACGGTCCAGACGCTCGTCACGCACGGCCTCACGGTGGAGGAGCGCGAGCGCATCGGCCACTATCCCCACGGGATTGGGCTGCTGGGACACATCATCGAAGCCGACGGCCCCCTCCGACTCGCGGACCTCACGCAGCACCCGGCCGCGGTGGGGTTCCCCCCGAACCACCCCACGATGAAGACCTTCATCGGATGCGCCATCCGCGACGCAGACGGGCCGCTCGGGAGCATCCTACTGTCCGAGAAGGCCGAGGGCGAGGAGTTCACCGAGGAGGACGAAAGCCTCCTAGCCCTCCTCGGGGGGCACGCGGCGGCGGCGGTCCGCCACGCACGGTTGCACGAACTGTTGGTGGATGAGCACGCGCAGCTCGACGCGATCCTGCGCAACTCGCCGGACGGCATCTTCCAAACCACGCCCGCCGGCCACTACCTGTCAGCCAACCCGGCGCTCGCCCAGATCTACGGGTACGAATCGCCGGAGGAGCTCCTGGCCACCATCACCGACATCGAGCACCAGCTTTACGTGGACCCCGCCCGCCGAATCGAGCTCACCCAGCAGCTTGAGCGTGACGGGATTGTGCAGGGATTCGAGGCTCAGGTATACCGCAGAGATGGGAGCGTCCGGTGGACATCGCGGAGCGCCCGCGCCGTTCACGATGAGACCGGCGCCGTGAGCCGCTACGAAGGCATGGTGTCCGATATCACGGACCGCAAGCACGCCGAAGACCAGCGGGAAGAGGAGAGGCAGCGGCTCCGGACGCTGGTGGACACGTCGCCGGTGGGGGTCTTCGTGGCGACCGACCGCGCCGGACGGGCGGGTCGTGCAGATGAACCGCGAGGCACGTCGCATCCTCCGCCTCCCGGAGCCCCACAACGACGTGATCGAGTGGCTGGACACCCAGATCACCTACCGGAGACCGGACGGCCGGGCGTACGAGCCGGAGGACCTGCCGCTCCAGCGAGCCCTCCACCGAGGCGAGACGGTGCGGGCGGAGGAGATCCGGTTCCATTTGCCGGACGGCTCCACGGTCCCGGCCCTGGTCAACGCGACGCCGCTGCGCGGCGCCGACGACGAGATCACCAGCGCCATCGCGGTCATCCAGGACATCTCTCCCCTGGAGGAGCTGGAGGAGCTGCGGAGCGAGTTCCTGGGCATGGTAAGCCGCGACCTGAAGACCCCCCTCACGTCCATCAAGGGAGCGGCAGCCACCGCCCTTGGCTCCCGCAGGCCCCTGGACACCATCGAAACGCGGGAGTTGTTCGCCATTGTTGACGAGCAAGCGGACCGGCTCCGAGACCTGGTGGACAACTTGCTGGACATGACGCGCATCAAGGCCGGCTCCCTCGCGATCGCCCCGGAGCCCACCAGTATTTCCGCCGTGCTGCACGAAGCCGCTGCCGACTTCGCCCGCGCCGGCGGTTCACACGACGTCCGCGCCACCGTCCCAAACGACCTTCCTATGGTCATGGCGGACCCTCAGCGGGTCCTGCAGGTTGTGACGAACCTCCTGAGCAACGCCGCCAAGTTCTCGCCCACCGAGTCGCCCATCGCCGTCGAGGCTGGGAGCCGTGAGGGCCAGATCGTCGTGCGCGTTGAGGACCAGGGGCGAGGGATCCGCGCCGAGATGCTCGCCCATCTCTTCCGAAGATTCTCCCAGATCCACCGCGACGCCGGCCCCCGACTCGCGGGGAGCTGCCTGGGCCTCGCCATCTCCAAGGGAATCGTGGAGGCCCACGGCGGCCGCATCTGGGCGGAGAGCCCGGGAGAAGGCGGGGGCTCCACGTTCAGCTTCACGCTGCCCGTCGCGGTCGCAACCAAGGCCGATGAGGTCCCGGCGAGCCCGACACAGCGCTCCAGCCACATGGGCCGCGTGAGCCGCGCGGGGGAACGGACCCGCATCCTCGCCATCGACGACGACGCCCATATGCTACGACTACTGCGGCGCTCGCTGGAGAACGCCGGCTACCACGTGACCGTGACATCGGACCCCCTCGAAGCGCTCAAGCTGGCGGAGACCGAGGACCCGGACCTGATACTGATGGACTACATGCTCCCCGAAGTCAGCGGCCTGGACCTGCTCCAGCGCATCCGTGAGTTCTCCGGCGTCCCGGTGGTCTTTCTGACCGCGCGATCCAGCAGCGAGGACGCCACCACGGCCCTCCGAATGGGCGCGGACGATTATGTCACCAAGCCTTTCTCCACCTCCGAGCTCCTGGCCCGTATCGAGGCCACCCTTCGACGCCGCCTGCTTCCCGATAGGACAGAGGTCCGCCCTCCCTTCGCTCTCGGCGACCTTTCGGTAGACTTCGCGGACCGGCGGGTGTCCGTGGGGGGCACGGCCGTGCCCCTGTCCGCCACCGAGTACAAGGTCCTGTACGAGCTCGCCACAAACGCGGGCCGCGTCCTCACCCACGACCAGATCCTCCACCGCGTCTGGGGACCCCAGTACTCCGGGGAGGCCGAGCTGGTCCGCTCCTTTATCCGCAACCTCCGCCGCAAGCTCGGCGACGACGCGCGACACCCCCGCTTCATCTTCACCGAGCCGCAGGTCGGCTACCGGGTGCCGCGGCCGTAACTCGTCTCCACGTCGCCCTCGCCGGGCTCCTCACGCCGCGCCGGACTCCCCTGGGAACCCACGGCGCTCCAAGTGGGTTATATGAGGAGATGGAGCGCGGCGCGCCGCCCTTGTTGGAGGACGGCACGACCCCCGGAGGAGACACACCCAATGTACTATCTCAAAGGCTGCCCCCGGTGCGGCGGCGACCTCTACGAGAGCAGAGACATCTACGACACCTTCCTGGCATGCATCCAGTGCGGCCACTACGCGTCGGACGACGAGACAGAAGTCCTGAGGAACGGGCGCTCCGAGCTTGAGTCGGACCTGCGATCGCACTCGGCCGTCCCCAGCCTCGGGGCCATGGTCGGCTGACCGGGCTCCGCGCCCGCGCAAATCGTCTCGCCAGCACCAGCTTCACCCACGCTCCAGCGCCCTTGACGGCGCTCGTGGCCGCTCCCTATAGTGAAGTTGGCCGGTACAGGGCGTCGGGGCGGAAGCCGACACGCCGATCGCCAGGCGCGGAGGACCCCCGTCCATCGCGCCCCGGGGCCTCACTCACCGCAACCGGCAGCCAGCCGTCACTCCGATGGGGCGTCACGCGCCACACGCGAGCGGCCCGCCAGCCGCCGGAAGCCCGCAGGAGCATCGATGAATATCTACGTCAGCGGTTCCATCGCCTACGACCGGATCATGGACTTCCCCGGCCGGTTCTCGGACCACATCATGCCGGACAAGATCCACAACCTGAACGTCAGCTTCATGGTCAACGGCTTGGTGGAGCGGCCCGGGGGCACCGCCGGGAACATCGCGTACGCTCTCAACCTCCTGGGGGAGAGGCCCACCTTCCTCGCCACCGTGGGCCACGACTACGAACGCTACTTCGAGTGGCTGCGTGAGAACGGCATCGACCCGGAGGGCATCCGCGTCATCGAAGACGAGCCGACCGCCTGCGCCTACATCACCACGGACCTAGGCGACAACCAGATTACCGGCTTCAATCCCGGCGCCATGATGCGTCCCTCCGGCTTCTCCCTCGAGGAGTGTGACCCGGCGGACACGTTCGTGATCATTGGTCCGGGAAACCTGGAGGACATGCGGGTCTACAGCTTGCGGTGCGAGCTGCTGGGCATCCCATACATCTTCGACCCCGGCCAGTCGCTCCCGGCGTGGGTCCCGGACGGGCTGCGGGCCTCCATCGAGGGCGCACGGCTCCTCATCGCCAACGACTACGAGATGGGCCTGATCATGAAGATGACCGGGCTGGACCGGGCCGAGCTGCTCGATGCGACCGAGGCGCTCATCGTCACGCGGGGGGAGGACGGCTCGACGGTGTACACGCGCGACGGCGAGACATCGATCCCGATCGCGCGGCCCCTCCGCGTCCTAGACCCCACGGGGGCCGGGGACGCCTACCGCGGCGGCCTTATCAAGGGGCTCGTCACGGGTAAGGGCCTCGTCGAGGCTGCGCGGATGGGGAGCGCCAGCGCGTCCTTCGCGGTGGAGGTCCAGGGTACGCAGGCGTACCGGTTCACGCCGGAAGAGTTTGCCGAGCGTCTGGCAGCGATTCCCACTCCTCGTAGCTGAGCGCCCTGCCTCACCCGTCGCTCTCGCTGATGCCCGGTCCACGGCGCGTCGCGGACCGGGCTCCGTCCTCCAACGAGCGTCGTCTCCCAGCGCTAGCCGTGCCGTCATCCTCGCCTCCCTCGGCGCGCCGAGGTCTCGTGGTAGAATACGCAGCGGTCAAACGCGCGGCGAGGGTGCCATCCGACCCAAACCCCCTCCCTTCGCCCCAGGCGGCTCTTGCTCAATCCGCACGTTCCAGGAAGGGAGAGAAATGCCCAGATCCAACGCGGTCCTGCTGCCCGGAAACGTTACCCCGAAGGCGTACCGGATCACCCTGGCCCCTGACCTCGCCGCCTTCACGTATCGTGGGGAAGAGACGGTGGAGATCGAGGTGCTCGAGCCCACGACAACCATCGTCCTGAACGCGGACGGCCTGGAGCTCCAGGCAGCGGAGATCCGGCGGGACGGAGCGCCTGCCGCGAGCGCCCAGGGGATCGCCTTGGACTCGGAATCGGAGACCGCGACGCTCACGTTCGCCGAGGCCGTGCAGCCGGGCATCCATGACCTGCACATCGCCTTCTCGGGGGCGATACGCGACGGTCTGATGGGCTTCTATCGCAGCCAGTATCCAGGAACCGACGGCCAGACGATGTACCTGGCCACGACGCAGTTCGAGCCGGCCCACGCGCGGCTCGCGTTCCCCTGCTGGGACGAGCCGGCACTGAAGGCGACCTTCCAGATGTCACTGGAGGTGGCGGACCACCTGGACGCCGTATCGAACATGCCGGTGGTCAAAGAAGCGGCGGCGAGCCCTGGGCGCAAGCTGGTCGAGTTCGCGGTGTCGCCGGTCATGTCCACCTACCTGCTCGCCTTCCTGGTCGGCGAGATGGGGCTCGTGGAAGAGCGGAGCGCGTCGGGAACATTGGTCCGCGTTCTGGCGCCCCGAGGGAAGGAGCAGTACGGACAGTTCGCCCTGGACACCTCGCTGCGATTGCTGGCGTACTTCAACGAATACTTCGGCATCCCGTACCCTCTCGAGAAGCTGGACCACGTTGCGATCCCAGACTTCGCGGCAGGAGCGATGGAGAACTGGGGGATGATCACCTACCGCGAGACTGCACTGCTGGTCGATCCGGAAAACAGCGCGGCGGCCACGCGGCAGCGGGTCGCGGAGGTCGTGTCGCACGAGATGGCGCACATGTGGTTCGGCGACCTGGTGACGATGGCCTGGTGGAACGACTTGTGGCTGAACGAGAGCTTTGCGTCTTGGATGGGCGACAAGGCCGTGGACCACGTCTTCCCAGAGTGGGAGATGTGGACCCAGTTCGTCAGCATGGACACAGTGCGCGCCCTGAGCCTGGACGGGCTCAACAACTCCCACCCCATCGAGGCCGAGGTCCGCTACCCCGCGGAGGTGGAGCAGCTATTCGACGCCATCAGCTACAGCAAGGGCGGTTCCCTTATCCGCATGCTGGAGCAGTTCCTGGGGCCGGAGACCTTCCGCGACGGCCTGCACCGCTACCTCTCGACCCACCAGTACGCCAATGCCCGCACCGAGGACCTGTGGGCGGCGATGGAGGCCGCGTCCGGTCAGCCGGTGAGCGCCCTCATGGCGACATGGACGAAGCAGATGGGCTACCCCGTTGTGGCAGTGGAGTCGCGGCGGGAGGGGGGCCGGGTCCACCTGGACTTCTCGCAGTCGCGCTTCCTCTACACCCACCTCCTGGACGAAGGGGAGACCGACCCGTCGCGGTGGAAGGTCCCGCTGAGCATCGTAACGGCCGCCGGCGGCGAGCCGGTCGGCCTGCTGATGGAGGAAGAGACCGCGCACTTGGACCTCCCCGAGCCGGCGGCGTCCGGCCCTGGAGGCCCGTGGGTGAAGGTGAACGCCGCGCAGACGGGCTTCTACCGTGTGAGCCTGCCGCAGGAGGACTGGGCAGCCCTGGCTCCAGCGGTCGAGTCGCGGGAGCTGGCGCCCACGGACCGGCTGGGCGTTCAGAGCGATGCCT
This sequence comes from uncultured Dehalococcoidia bacterium, assembly GCA_964436745.1. Lineage (GTDB taxonomy): Bacteria > Chloroflexota > Dehalococcoidia > Lucifugimonadales > UBA1127 > CAYTEC01. The sequence goes on from CAYTEC010000042.1 coordinate 9,754, forward strand.
ACGCCCTCTCCCGCGCCGGCTATTTGCCGATTACCCGATTCCTGGGTCTGGCCGCCTCGTACCGTGAGGAGGTGGACTCCACGGTATGGCGGGACCTGGCAGGCAACCTGGGCGACCTGGACCAGATCATCGCGCAGGAGCCGTTCCACGATCGGTTCCGCACGCTGGCCCGGAACCTCTTCGCGCCGCTGTCGGTCCGCATGGGCTGGGAAGCCCGGGCTGGGGAGACTCACCTGGACGCGCTGCTGCGCAGCCTGGCGCTGGGCCAGGCCGGGTACTTTGGGGATGAGGCGCCGGTGCGGGAGGCGAAGCGGCGGTTCGAGGGCTTCCTGTCAACCGGGACCGCCATCGCACCCGACCTTCGAGGCGTCGTCTACGGTCTGGCGGCACAGGGCGGCGACCGGTCGACCTACGACCGGCTCTGGGACCTGGAGCGGGAAACCCCCCTCCAGGAAGAGAAGATGCGCCTCCTCCAGGCGCTGACTCGGTTCACTCAACCGGATCTGTTGCAGGATTTCCTCGACCGCTCCCTGACCGATGACGTGCGATCCCAGGACACCGTCATCGTCGTGACCGTTCTCTCGATGAACTCCCACGGGAGAGACCTGGCGTGGGAATTCATCAAGGACAATTGGAGCGAGTTCGACCGACGGTACGGGCGTGGCGGCTTCGCGCTGATGCGGCTTGTGGCGATCCCCGGCGGGTTCGCCACCCAGGAGCGGCTGGAGGACGTGGAGCGGTTCTTCGCCAACCACTCGGCCCCCGCCGCCGAGAGGACGGTCCGCCAGTCTCTGGAGCAGATCCGCCTCAACGTTCGGTGGCTGGAGCGCAACCGGTCGGAGCTCGCGGGCTTCTTCGGGGCGTAGGGATGGGGCGTCGCCCCACTGTGTCGAACTGCGGAGCGGCGTCGCCTGAAGCGGGCGGGGCATCGCCAGGCGGGGGCGCATCGATGCTGGTGCGCCCTCCCCTGATCCCACCGGCACGGGGCACGGAGGAGCAGGGCGCGAGGCAGCGTGAAGCGGGGTAGGCTGCGAAGTTCGGCCCAGCGGCCCCTGAGACCTACTGCGCGAAGGCGGGGTTCCGAGGCCGCCGCGTCATGACGATGAACACCAGAGCCAGCACGTTGGACACGCCCAGTACGTAGAACGCGGGTTGGTAGCTGCCCGTGATGTCGTGGATTCCCCCCACCAGAAACGGTCCGGCCACCGCGCTGGCCGTGGCGATGGGCGCCATCATCCCCCGGATCGTCGCGAACCACTTCCTGCCGAAGTAGTCGGCCTGGAGCGCCGGGATCAGCGGCAGCACGCCGGAGTAGGCGGGGGCGTACAGGACCAGGAAGAACAAGATCGCCAGGTTCCCGCTTAAAGCCGTGAAGAGGATCAGCCCCGCCGACTGGGAGACGAAGCACCCCGCGATGACCCACCGCTTGTCGAAGTGGTCCCCCAGCCAGGCGAAGCCCACCCGCCCGGGCATCCCAATGAACGACATGTAGCTGATGATCGCGGCGGCGGCCCTATGGGACATCGCCCGGTCCTCTTGCAGGAACTCCACCAGGAAGAGCGCCACGGAGCCGGTGACAAGCTGCCGGGCGGCGAAGGTCATGGCGATGCTCCAGAAAGCCATGGTCTTCAGCGCCTGCTTTGCCGAGAACTCCACCTCCTCAGGCTCTTCCGGCGCCGCTGGCTGAACCTGCCCCGCTTCCCCCGTCTCCACGGGCGTCACGGGCGCGGGTTGCCTACCATCCGGCAGCAGGCCGTAGGGCTCCGGTCGGTGGCGGATAACCAACCCCAGGGGGAAACCGACGACCCACACCACCACGCCGGCCATGAGCATGGCCTTTCTCCAGCCGACCCATTCGATCAGCAATGCCAGTGGCGCGGCCAGGATGCCGCCGAAGCTCGCGCCGAGGTTCACGAGTCCCATCGCCACCCCGCGCCGTCGCTGGAACCAGTTGGCCACGGCCGCGCTGGGGGCGTTCCCCATGCCAAGGCTGATCCCGCCCTGCACGAACGCGATGTAGACCACGTAGAAGTAGGCGAGGGACATGGTTTGGCTCAGCAGGATGTATCCGGTGCCGCCGACGAGGACGCCAATGAGGATGAGTTTCCGAGGCCCCAGACGGTCGATGAGGTAACCGACGACGGGGGCCATGAACCCCCCCTCCACACGAGCGAACGACACGGCAGCGGCCAGCGCCGTTGAGTTCCACCCGAAGTAGGTGCGGATGGGCCCGAAGAAGATCCCCATGCCGTAGTAGGAAAAGGTGGCCATGAGGGTCATCAGGCCCGTGCCGGCCGCGACGATCCACCAGCCGTAAAAGACCCGGGGTCGCCGCGCTGTTGCCTCGCTTGTCACGGAGCCGGTATCCACTCCACCCCCTGTCCGATCGGGTCCGCCCGTGGGCAGGCACGGACCCACCGCTGGGCGACCTAAGAGCTAGGTCCCGATATACGCCTGCACGGAGTGCCACGCCACCGCGTTCTTGAGGGCTTGCGCCCCGCGCTGGAACGTGTAGAAGATCGGAATGCCCGCGGCGCTGAACTTCTTGTCCAGTGCCTCCAGGGAGGAGGATTCTACCCTGGGGAAGGAAGTGGTGACGATGGTCAGCAGGGCCTTGGAGGACTCCCGCTGGAACTTCTGGAGGATGGCGATACGCTCATTCAGGTACGCCTCGTCGGCGACCAGGCGGCTCGCCGAAAGCTCAACGGTGACGACATCCAGGTTCTCGTCCTCCGCCAGAATCTCAACGATATCCCCGAAGCGGTCGCCGGAACCCTGAATCGGGTTCACGTAGTTGCCGCCGATGAGGTTGAAGAATGAAGCCAGCCGCTCGTACGATCGGTCCGTCAAAGGGACGCAGCGGAAGCCCTGCTTCGAGAAGACGTTGGCCATCTCCGTGGAGTGGCCGCCCGTCGCCGCAAGGATGCCTAGCTTGGTCCCGGTGGCGGGCCTGAGCATGGTGAGGGCCTTGGCGGTGTCGATCAGCTCCTCAACACTGTTCACGGCGGTTGCGCCGGAGCGGGCCATCAACTGGTCCCAAAGCTCCGCGCGCAGGTAGGGCGTTCCGGTGTGGGCCTCCGTGGCCCGAGCGGCGTCCTCCGTCTGCCCCATCTTCCAGACCAGGACGGGCTTCTTCTTGGTCGCCTCCTCCAGGCTCTGGAAGAACCGGACCGGGTCTCGCGGTCCCTCGGCGAACATGCCGATGACCTTGGTGGCGTCGTCCTGCGCCAGGTAGTCCACGTAGTCGTGGATGTCCAGCACCAGTCCGTTGCCCATGCTGAAGCACATGCTGGTGGGGACGCCCTGGGATGCCGCCTCCATGGTGAAGCCGATGGCCTGGCTCCCGCTCTGGGAAATGTAGCCCATGTACCCCGGCTCCAGGGCGATCTGGTTGTGGTCCTGCCGGATCCCCTTGGCGCCGTTGTAGAGGCCCATGCAGTTGGGGCCGATGACCGCAAGGTTGCCGGCCTCCGCTATCTGCTTGACCACGCCGTCCAGACGCCGCCCCTCCTCCTCATCGATCTCTCCGAACCCGGCGGCGAAGACGTGGGCCACGGCCACGCCCTTCTTGACGCAGTCCTCCAAGATCCTGGGCACTATCTGACGAGGCACGGAGATCGTCACGTAGTCAATCTCGTCCGGGATGTCCAGGAGGCTCATGTAGTTGGGTACGCCCAGCTCCTCCGCGCCCGGCCATTCGTCCTTGTCGACGTTCACGTGAAAGAGCTTGCCGAAGTTGTCGCGGAAGGGGATCTGGCACTTGAGCCAGCGGAACTGATTGTGGCGTGCGGCGCCGACGACGGCGACGTTCCTGGGGTTGAACCCCCGCTCGAGCTTCTCAAGCATCTCCGCCTGTCCGATATTGATCACAGTTCGCCTCTCCTCACGTCCGGTGTCCAGCTTCCTCGGGGCGCGACCGCGCCGGGCCAGCAGCGTCCGCTGGCATTGAAATGGGTGGGTGCATCGTATTCACGGAGAGCTTTCCTGTCAACCGACCGGGTCGGGAGACGCGACATTGTCGGTGGTGGCGCGCAAGCGGATAGGTTGCGCGGGCGGACGCGCCGCGGCGAAGAAGATCGCGCCCAGGCCCGTCATGACGGCCAGGATTGCGAACCCCATGCGGTAGTCGCCAAGCCGGTCCGCCATGAAGCCGGCAAAGAGCGGGCCTGTCATCATGCCCATCATGACCACCAGCGAAGAAAACCCCATGATGGTAGCGAAGGAGCGCCGCCCAAAGTAGTCCGCGCGAATGGCCATCATCAGCGGCCCGCGCACCCCCCACGACAACCCGTGGAGCACGGCGAACACGATGACGAGGGGCAGTGACGACGCAACCACCAGCGTAAGCAGCGCCACGGTGTGTCCCATCATGCAGACGATGGCGATGACGCGCTTGTCGAACCGGTCACCAAGGATCCCACCGACAAGCTGCCCCACGATCATCACGAGGGTCAGGACGGAGACTACGGCCCCGGCAGCCTCCAGCCGCAATCCCAGCCGCTCGACCAGGTGCGGAATAAGGTGGACCATGACGGCGGAAACCACCAGGAGGGCCGAGCCGTGGCCCAGGGAGATTAGCCAGAACGCGGAGGTCTTCAGGGCCTCCCGGGCGGTGAACCCGGAAGCATCGCCGCCGGCTTGGTCCCCGAAGGAACCGTCGTGGCCAGCGCCATTGGCCCCGTCCGGCGCGGCGTCGCCATCGGGCCGCAGCCCGTAGGGCTCTGGGGCATGGCGCATCACCTGGGCGGCGGCCAGCCCAACGACAAGGATGATCACCCCGGACCAGAAAGCGGTGGCTCGCCAGCCGATGGTGTTGAGCGTCCACGCCACTCCGGGGACCGCCATCCCCCCGACGCCCATCCCCGTCGCCATAAGCGCCATCGCCCGCGCGCGCTTCCTGAAAAACCAGTTGACGATGGAGGCGTTGATGGTCAGGAATCCCCCCAGGCTGGAGCCCACGGCGATCAAGCCGAAGATGACGTAGAAGGATAGGATGGAGTTGACCTGGCCCAGGGCCATGAATCCGACACCGAAGAGGGCGATGCCGACGCGCATCAAGATGCGCGGGCCGAATCGGTCAATCATCCAGCCCTGGAACGGCCCCAGGATGCCGCTCTCCGCTCTCGTGAGCGAGAACACCCCCGACAGGACCGATCGGCTCCAACCGAACTCCGCCTGGAGATGGACGAAGTAGGCGCCGAACGCCTGGAGAAGCAGCCCGCCGTTCAGCAGCTGCACGATGAAACCGGCGAATACGATCCACCACCCGTAGAAAACCTTTGGGGATGTCTCCGGACCCGACTTCACGACGCGCGGCAACGCCTGCTCCTTCGAATTCCTGGTGCTCGAGCGCGCCCGCTCCCGGTGCATCGAGCGGCCACGGCGGGCGCACCTCGACGGCGGTTCGGGGCGGGGCGACCCGCAGTGTAGCATCGCCCCCCTTTGCGTGCAAGCTGAGACGCGGGGGGTTCGACTAGTCGCACCGTGTGTTGACGGGCCTTCGGCGCGTCGGTACGATACGCGCACGGGCAATACCGGGATGGGGGTGTCGCGATGCCGTTGACGTTGGAGATGGCGGAGAAGATCAGCGCCGCCGGCGGGAAGAAGGCGGAGGAGCTGGGGATCAAGGTCAGCGTCGTGACCGTGGACGCGGGGGGACACCTCGTGACGGTCCACCGCATGGACGGGGCCTCATGGCTCACCGTGGACATCGCGGCGGCGATGGCCTACACCGCAGCCGCGTTCAAGACCAGGGCCGCCAACCTGGCGGGGTCCGCGGACCAGCCGTGGTTCCGCAGCCTCACCATCCTCAGCGAGGGGAAGGTGCTCCCGGCCAACGGCGGCATCCCCATCGAGGTGGGGGGCGAGGTCGTCGGCGCCGTCGGAGTCAGCGGCGGCTCCAACGCCCAGGACCAGGAGTGCTCGGAGGCCGGGCTCGAGGCAATCGCCTGACAGGCCACGGCCTGATCGGCGCTCGGAGGCTCGAAGTGCCCACGCCATCAACCCAGAAAGGGCTCCCCTGAACGTGGCGAATCCGCCTGGAAGACGGACCCGCCGCCGTGGGGCTGGCCCGGCCCCGGCATGGCGCACGGTCGTTGTCGCTGCGGGGGCGCTGGGGGTGAGCCTTGTTGCGTACGTGGTCTTCGGGGCCGCGCCCGCCCTCAACGGCCCGGTTCGCGAGGCCACGGCGATGGTGACGGCGTGGCTGCTGGGTCTCGTGGGAACGACGGCCTCCGGCGACGGCGCTCTGCTGAGTGCCGGGTCGTTACGGTTCGCGGTGGTGCCGGACTGCACTCCCGCCGGTCCCCTCCTGCTGCTATCGGGCGCAATCCTGGCGTTCCCCGCGCGGATTCGCGCCAAGCTGATCGGCCTGGCGGTGGGCGCGCTGGCGCTGACTGCCCTGAACTTCCTCCGGCTCGTGACTCTCGTGCTCATCGGCCTCGCCCGGCCGGAGGCCCTGGAGATCGCCCACCTGGTGGTCTGGCAGTCCGTCATGATCCTGGCCGCTATCACCCTATGGATAGCCTGGCTGCGACGGTACGGCCGGGGAGTGCCCGCATAGCGGGCCGTCGATGAGAGTGGTTGCGCGGATCTCGCCCTGGGGACGCGCTCAACTGCGCGCCGCCCTCCACCCCGGCAAGCCATGCATCCGCGTCCTGCTCCTGGAGGCGATCGCGCTCCTGGTGCTGTTTGCCTTCGCCTGGACAGCAATCGCGCCCATGTACGCGCGGCTGCTGGCGGGGCTTGCGGGTCTGGTGGCTCCGGCGACTGTCGCCCTGGACGCCTCGGAGACCGTGATCGCGGTTCGGTACACCACCCACACGCTGTTCGGCGCATCCTGGACAGAGGTAAACACGCTGACCCTACAGGCGGGCTTCGTGCTCCTGGCGCCCGTCGTCGTGCTGACCCCCGGGATGCCCGTGATGCGCCGAGCTCTGGGGTTGCTCGGCGTATGGACGCTGATTCTGGGCGTCCACGTCGGCGTCATCGGCCTGTTCGCCTGGTCGTTCCTCTGGTCGGTCACGGGGACCGGAGTGCTCACACTGGACAACCTGGCCGCCATCGAGCCGTTGGCGTACATCGCCGTTCCAGCGGTGGTCGGCGGCGCGTGGGCGTGGCGGTTTTGGTTGCCGGGTCTGGGGGACGCGGACATTGCCAAATAGGCGGGTCAGCGCCCATTCTTCGACGTTGGGGCGAGGAACTCGTGCCCAGGCCAGGGATCGTCGAAGATCGATGGTTCTCGGAGAGACGGCATGAAGCGCGGAATGGCCGTGCGCCTCGTCGCCACTGCCCTGCTGCTCACGGCCCTACCGGCCCTGGGCAGCGATGACCCCGCGCTGGCCGCCCCCGCCTTGCCGTCGCAGGCTCCTGTCCCTCCCCAGCCGCCGCCCACGCCGCCAGCCCCGCCCGTGAAGCACTCCAAGTTCGCCACCAGCATCGCTCTGGCCGCGGCGTCCGCCCCCCGTTCGTCGTTCGCCACGCCGATGGGCGCGGACGCCCTCACGATCTCAAATCCCGAGCTTCAAGCGTACTTGGACACCGGCCTCCTCCGCCTGGACGCACAGGGACGCCTGCAGGTCTACATCCGCGTCAACGCGATCACGCAAGGGGTGCGCGATGCTCTGGCCGGGCTGGGCGGCGTGGTGGAGCGCGAGGAAGAGGCCGGGCGGATAGTCCAAGCGAGCGTGCCGCTGAGCGGGCTCGACGCGCTGGCGGAGCTCGACTTCGTGGAGGCGGTGACGCCGCCGAGCTACGGGCGGGTCAACGTGGGCTCGAAGCTCACCCAGGGCGACCACCTGCTGGACTTCGACGTCATCCGCGCCGCGCAGGGCATCGACGGCACGGGCGTCACGGTGGGGGTGATCTCGGACGGCATCGCAGGGCTCGCGACCGCCGTCGCGGCGGGCGACCTCCCGGCGTCGACGATGGTCCGGGTCGGCGGCACGCTGGTCTCGACGGGTGGGGGCGTGATCGCGACATCCTTCCGCTCCGACGGCGACCTGGAGGGGGGTCTGGGAGGTCCCGGCTCGGTCGGGCCGGAGGGGACGGCAATGCTGGAGATCGTCCACGATATCGCGCCCGGCGCCCAGCTGCGGTTCGCCAACTTCAGCACGAGCCTGGAGTTCATCGACGCCGTGGACTA
>CAYTEC010000043.1:0-17510 GCA_964436745.1 uncultured Dehalococcoidia bacterium
GTCAAGTCGAGAGGCTCCTATCATCCTGTCTACCATGCTATGGGCACCTTGAGAAGCCATGTTTTAGTCTCTCCTTACATCCTTGTAGTGAAGATGTGGTGGGCGAGAGCGCACTCTAACCCTTAGCCGACAGCTCGCAAAGCCGTGTGTAGCTTCTTGCCTATTATACCATCACGGGTCGGCACAGACCAACACCAACAAGCTCCAAGCCATACCCCCCGGCACAACAACAACCGAAGGCGGCCTATAGCAATCACAAGCAACCGCCTCAAAACGGTTTGGGCTATCCTGGTCCCAAAGACAGTTACTACTTTGACGGATACTTGAAATCTACATCACGTTGTGCTGGGGGGAGCTGATACCCTCCACATTCGAAAGGATAAGCAAGTACCCCACTGGGGAATTTCGTGCCAGGGCTATAGCATTTCCAATAAAAGAATGAGCCCGGCTGAACCCAATGAAGATAGCGGTTTCCTTCTCGAACCGTAGGGTTCTCTGATGTATGGGAGACTTTGAAGCGAAAAGGAGCCTGAGCTTTCACATGGCGGTGCCACGGCCAAGCGACTGTCGTGGCAGCTATCGGCTTTACGAGGAGGATCACAGTGGCCCATTCACGAAGGGGCGGTACCCGATAGTGAGGGAACGGTTTGACCTAGAGTGCGACCAAGCGTCATCATCCCGGCACGCTACCACCACGTTGCGTTCGGAACTGGACACAATACGAACCCGGCTGGACGAACTCGGGAACGAGCGCCAAGTCTTGCGAGAGAGGCAGCTTGAGATAGAAGGGAGCCTAGAACGCGTTCAGTAGGTGGCTTCCCGAACGACTAATACTCAATCGCCAGTCGCCGTGGCTCCCCCCTCACGCCCCCCCTACCGGAACGCTGGCATGACCTGCTCCACGTACGCGTGCAGCGCGTCCCACTCGATCGGCGGGCGGATGGCGATGCTCACCCGCGCCGCCCCCGCGGCCTCGTAGCTCTTGATCGTGTCGATGGTCTGCTGCGCCGTCCCCGACACCGCCCCTCGGGCGACCCCGCGCTCACCCTCAATCCGCGACGCGTCCGCTTGGGTGGCCCCCATGCGCATGTGCAGGTTCACGCTGCGCTCCAGGCTCGCCGGGTCGCGCCCCTCTCGCTCGCACGCCCGCTCCAGCACGCCGCTCAGCCGTGCGAACTCCTCAAGCTCCACATACGGCACGTTCCACCCGTCCGCGTATCGCGCCGTCGTGCGGAGGGTGCGCTGCTCGCCGCGCCCGCCCACGACGATGGGCACCCGCTCCTGCACCGGCCGAGGGTACAGCTTGGCGTCGCTGAGCTGGTAGTGGTCGCCCGAGTAGTTCGATACCTCCTGCGTCAGCAGCAGCCGCAGCGCCTGGATCGCCTCCTCCAGCCGGTCCGAACGCACCTTCGGCGAGTCGAAGGGATAGCCGTACGCCTCGTGCTCCGCGGCGTGCCACCCGGCCCCGATGCCAAGCTCGACGCGGCCGTGGCTCACGTGATCGATGGTCATGATCGAGTTCGCCAGCAGCCCTGGGTTCCGATAGGTAACGCACAGGACATGGCACCCTATCCGCGCCCGATGCGTCTCCGCCGCCAGGGTCGCCATCGCCGCGATCGCTTCGAACTCCGGCGTGTTCCCGTCGGTCGATGGCGCCTCGTAGAAGTGGTCCCAGACCGATATGAAGTCGAACCCGCTCTCGTCGGCGAACCGCCAGAGCCGCCGAAGCTCGTCCATCTCGATGTTCTGCTGCCCCGTGTGCATCCCCAGCTTCATTCTTCTTCCCCTTTTCCGGAGCGGGCCCACGTCTCGTGACCGCAGACTATGCTGGGCGTCCTCCGACGTCAAGGCCGCGGCATTCGACCCAGCTCGGTGCGTGACATAGCGTCCGCGGCGGGATAGACTGGGCGCCGGGAGGACGGGATGCCCTTCGCGCCGGTGAACGGCATCGACCTGTACTACGAGGTCCACGGCAGCGGACCGCCGTTGGTCTTCGCCCACGGGTCGGGCGGCAACCACCTATCGTGGTGGCGGCAGGTCCCCTTTTTCTCGACCCGCTACACGTGCATCACCTTCGACCACCGCAGCTTCGGCTCCTCCCGCGACGACGAAGCCATCGGCCGTGGCGCGTTCGCCGACGACCTGCGGGGGCTGCTGGACCACCTCGGCATCGACAGCGTGTCCATCGTCGCGCACTCGATGGGGGGTCGGACGGGGGTGGGGTTCGCACTGCGAAACCCGGGGCGCGTGACGGGCCTGGTGCTCTCGGGGTCCAACGGCGGCTCGGTGAACGACGAGTCGCGCGCGCTGTGGGCCGAGCGGCAGGAGCGCAACAAGTCGCTGCGGGGGAAGGGCGTGGTGCTGGGCCTCTCCACGGCGTTCGCCGCGGACAACCCCGAGCACACCTTCCTCTATCGGCAGATCCTGCGGATGAACCCTCGGCACGAGCCCGACTTCCTGGCGGTCCCCACCGACTACCGCGGCTCCACCCACGAACGGCTGGCCGAGTCCGGCGTGCCGATCCTGTACGTCGTGGGTGACGAGGACGCACTGGCCCCGCCACGGACCATCGAGATCGCGGCCTCCCAGGTCCCGCAGGCGCGGCTCTTGCGGGTGCCGGGCGCGGGCCACGCGGTCTACTACGAGCAGCCGGAGCGCTTCAATCGCGAGGTCCTGGCATTCCTCGACGATGTCCATCCCCCGGCCGCCGGGGCCGACGACGGCGCATCGCCATGACCACGCGTCGGTCCGTGACGGGACCATGCCGCGATCGGTGGGCGCCAGGCGGCGCCGGGGCGGTCCGCCGCGCGCCCGCGATGCTGGCGGGGGTCGTCGCGGGCGTGGTGGGCGGGCTCGGGCGAATCGGGCCGGCCATGGCGGACGAGGGCCACCTCCACATAGGCGGCCTGTCAAGCGGGCAGTCGTGGCTCGTCATCGGAGCGGGGGCGACCGTGAGCGCGGTGTTCGTCGTCATGTTCGTCCTGGCGTGGCTCCGCTCCGGGGAGCGCGGCGGCCCGGACGAGTCCGACGAGCCAGGGGAGGGCAGCGACGATGCGGTCCGAGAACGATAGCGGCGGGACACCGCCCGGCGGGGGCGCCGATGGCTCGTCCGGCGGCGTGAAGGGATACTTCGCCACGGTGCGGCGGTTCAGCCGCAACGCACGGCTCTTCCTCGCCTACTCGCTCATGTCCTCCCTGGGCACGGGCATCTGGAACGTGATCTTCAACCTGTACCTCCTACGTTCGGGATTCTCCGTCCCGTTCGTCGGCCTGTTCCTCATGGTCGAGGCGCTGTTCCACGGCCTCTTGGCCTTCCCGGCGGGCCTGATCGCGGACAAGATCGGCCGCCGCCGAGCGTTCTTCATCGCCACCGTGGTCAACCTGGTGGCCCGGGGTGCGCTGCTGTTCACGCGCGAGCCTGCGGCGCTGCTGGTCCTGGCGGCGATCGCGGGCATGGGCGAGGCGTTCCACGGGGTGGCGGGGCCGCCGTTCATCATGGAGAACAGTGAGCCGGAGGAGCGCCCCCTGCTGTTCAGCCTCAACTCGGTGTTCCTCTTCTTGTCCCGGTCCGTGGGGAGCGCGCTGCCGCTGGTGTGGGCCGTTGCCCTGGGAGTGCCCGACCTGAACGTGGGCGCGGCTCGGTGGGCGCTGGTCGGCTCCCTGCCCCTGACCCTGGTGGGGCTGGCGCCCCTGGGGCTCATGACAGAGCGACGCCCGGAGCTGGTGGAGCGCTTCGTGGACCTGCTGGCGCTCCGCAACGTGGTCAACTTCGGCGTCATCGCGAAGCTGACGCTGTGCAGCCTGATCGTCGGCCTGGGGTTCGGGCTCGCCGCTCGGTTCTTCAACGTCTACTTCGACCTCGCGCTGGGGGCCACCGACCGGCAGATCTCGGCCATATTCGCCGTCGGCGCGCTGGCGGGGGCGGTCGCAATCTTGTTCTCGGGCGTCCTCGTGAGGCGGTGGGGCAAGGTGCTGAGCATCACCGTGACGCAAATCGCCTCCGTGCCGTTCCTGATGCTAATGGTGTTAGTGCCCGCGCTGCCGGCTGTGGTGGCGTTCTTCTTCCTGCGGGACGCCTTCTACGGCATCTCCATGCCCATCCGCAACCAGCTCGCGATGGAGTTCACGGTCGCCAAGGAGCGCGGGACCACGGCGGGCATGACCCACATGTCGTTCGACCTCGGCGGCGCGTTCGGAGCAGGCATCGCCGGCGCGCTCATCGGGGTGGGGGCCGACCAGGTCACCGGGCTAATCGCGACCTCGGAGTTCGTCCCCGTCTTCACCGTGGCGGCGGCCCTGGTTCTCGCGGCGGCTGTACTCTACCAGCTGTTCTTCAGGGGGCTCGAGGTCAGGCAGCGGACGACGGCGCCTGCGGTCGAAGAGACGACGACGCGCCTGTAGGGTGCCGGGGCAAGAGGGGAGTCCGGAGGGGCGGGTTCCGAGGGTGCGGGAAGAAGCGCGTCTTCGAGGCCGCCGCGGTCGAGGTCACTGCCGACGACCCTGGCACGGAGCTCGAGCAGCGCTAGGCGCCCGAGGGGCCGAAGCGTAGGCGGGTCGCCCGCCAGCGATCTACGGAATGTCGGACCTGAACTCGGTGCCGATATGCCCTTCCCTCACCAGCTCCGCGTACTCGTCGTCGGACAGCCCCAGCACCTCTTTGTAGACGTACTCGTTGTCCTGCCCGAGCATCACCGGCCCACGGCGGACCCTCGCCGGCGTCTCCGACAGCCTGAACGGCGCGCTCGGATACCGGTATGTCCCGGTGTCAGCCGTGGTGGCCTCCTGGTAAAACCCCCGAGCGCCCAGGTGGGGGTCCTCCACGGCGTCGCGGGCGTCCAGCACGGCCCCCGCGGGCACCCCGGCCTCCTGGAGAACTCGCATCGCCTCCCGGTGCTCCCGCTCACGCGTCCAATCGGAAATGTGCCGGTCCAGCGCATCGTGATTCCTGTACCGGCCAGCATGGTCCTGGAACTCGGGCAGTCTCGCCCACTCGGGGTCTCCGAGCGCCCGGCGGAGGGCTTCCCAGTGCCGGTCGTCCGCCAGCGTGATGACGATCCAGCGATCCTCTCCACGGCAGGGGTAGCAACCCTGGAGCGCCGCCGCGTCCCGGTTCCCCAGCGTCGACGGCGTGCGCCCGGCCATCGTGCGCTCCATGAACGAGTGGGCGAAGTATCCGAACGTGGCCTGCGACGACGGGAGCTCGATCAGCTGGCCCCGGCCCGTGCGACGACGATACAACAGAGCCATGAGGACCGCAGCTGCGGCGTGGGTCCCGGCCGAGGCATCGACGACGAACTCACCCGTGTTCGCCGAGGGGTCCATGTCCGCGTAGCCTCGCACCAACCCGTGCCCCAGAGCGTCCGCCATATGCACACCCAGTGCACGATAGCCGCTGTACGCTCCCTCGTCCCCATATGCGGGCATACGGACCATGATGATGTCTTCCTTGACTGCCCTCAGCGCGTCGTAGGTGATGCCGAGCTTGTCCGTGGTCTCCCGCACGTTGTTGTCGATGAAGACGTCGGAGACCTGGAGCAGCCGCTCGAATATTCCCTTGCCCAAGGGGACGCGCAGGTCCACGGTCATGCTCAGCTTGTTGCGACCGTGGCTGTTGAAGATGGGCGACCGGTTCCACGGATGGTCGCCGACCTGGCGGTCCGGGAATCCGCCGGAGAAGGGCGGCTGGATCTGGATCAGGGCCTGCGGCGGGTGGGCCAGCGTCCCTCGGGTGAGGGGCGGCATGGTCTGGATGGACTCGATGCGGATCACCTCCGCCCCCATGTCGGCCAGGAGGGTCGCGCCGTACGGCCCGGCCCACACCACGGTCAGGTCCAACACCCGTACGCCCTTCAGCGGAAGCTCGGCCACTGGTGTTCCTCCGTTCCTGCGCCCCTGCATCGCTCGTGGTTCGACAGGCTCACCACGAGCGGCGCAATGATCGTGCCCACCGCGCCCCCGACGCCGCCTAGATCGCGCCCTGTTCTCGGAGCCGCGCCACGTCCTCCGGTCCGTACCCCAGCGAGCCGAGGACCTCGGCGTTGTGCTCCCCAAGCTGGGGCGCGGGGCGGCGGACCTCCCACGGCGTCTCCGGCATGAGCCAGGGCGCGCCGGGGCACGTTATCGTCCCCGCGACGGGGTGCTCCACCTGCGTGAAGAACTCGCGCTCGCGGAAGTAGGCGTCGTTCAGCACATCGTCCATGGTGTTGAGTGGGGCGGAGAGCACCCCTTCCGCCTGAGCCGCCTCCCAGAGTTCCCGCTTGGTGCGCTCCATGACCCAGGGGATGAAGATGGCCTCAAACTCGGCCCGCAGGTCCAGGTCCTGCTGGGCCAGGGGTTGGGTCCACTTGGGGTCCAACAGCTCGGGCGGGCTGCCGAGCATCCTCACGACCTGTGCCCACCGAATCAGCCCCCCTACCAGCTCGAAGTAGCCGTCCGCGCAGGGGTAGACACCCTGCGGGTAGGCGCTGCCGCCCAGCGCCTGCCGGCCCTGCACCTCGCCGCAGTACTGGTACGCGATGGCCGTGGCCATTCTTCGGTCGATGGTCCCGGCCTGCGTCTCCATGAGCGATACGTCCACGTGCTGGCCCACCCCCTGTGCCTGCGCCCCGAAGATCGCGCCGAGGGTCCCGACGGCGGCCGCCGCCCCACCCTGGGAGAGCACAACGTTCGGCCCTAGCTTCACAGGTTCCCGGTCCACAAGCCCCGTGGCGAACATCTCTCCGCCCATCGCGTAAAGGACGATCTCCGAGGCTTCGAAGTCCCGGTACGGCCCGGTCTGGCCGAAGCTCGAGATCGAGACGTACACGAGGTCGGGCTTCGCGGCCCTGACCGACTCGTAGTCGAGGCCGAAGCGGGCCATGGCGCCGGGACGGAAGCTCTCGACGATTACGTCCGCCTCATTCAGCAGCCGGTGGATCACGCCCCGCCCGTCCTCCGACGCCAGGTTGACGGTGATGCCCCGCTTGTTGGTGTTGAGGTACAGGAACAGGCCGCTCTTCTCGGAGTGCGGAACGTCGTCGGGGAACGGACCGAGCCGCCGAGCCGGATCACCCCCATCGGGGCGCTCCACCTTGATCACGTCGGCCCCGAAGTCGGCGAGGAGTTTGGTGCAGTAGGGGCCGGAGACATGGTGAGAGAAATCGAGCACGCGGATGCCGGAAAGGGCCCCGTCCGCCATGATGACCTCCGCTCGCGTTCAGAGTTATGCGGCGCTCGCGCTACGCGTCCCAAGCGAGGTCGCTCGCGCCGGATCGTTCGAGCACCCGTAGTTTCCGTTCGGCGCTGCCACGTGTCAAGCGCGGGCCCTTCGCGCTCCTTCGGCCGCCCGAGGCCCCAAGCTCGATGGTCGGACGACTGTGACCCACGGGCTTGCGGCCAGGCCCACGGCCGGATATCCTCTTCGCGCCGATTCCAAGGGCGGCCCGGCGCGGGACGTCACAACGTCAGGAGGAGAAGTGTGGGCAAGGTACTGAAATGGGTGGGAATCGTGCTGGGGGGGTTGGTGGGCGTGGTGGTGGTGGCGGCGCTCGTCCTGTTCCTTGTCGCCAACGGGCGCGTGAACAAGACCTATGACATTGCAGTGGCGTCGGTCGTTGCCCCGCCTGGGGATGCTTCCCTGGAGCGAGGTCGACACCTCGTCGAGTCCATCGGCTCGTGCACCGAGTGCCACGGCGCCGACCTGTCCGAGGACGTTATCACGGACGACACAATGTTCGGCACCGTCGTAGCCAGCAACCTCACCTCCGGGCAAGGCGCGGCATCGGCGGATCGTACAGCGACATCGACTATGTGCGGGCCATCCGCCACGGCGTAAGCCCCGACGGCAAGGCGCTGGTCATCATGCCCTCGCAGTCCTTCAACGAACTCTCGGACGACGACCTCGGCGCTATGATCGCGTACCTGAAGACCGTCCCCCCGGTGGACACCGACCGGCCTGAGACATCTCTGGGGCCGCTCGGGCGCGTTCTCCCGCTCCTCGACAAATCGCTGATCCCGGCCTCGATCATCGACCACGACGCTCCCCGGCCCGCGGCGCCTGTAGCAGGCGTCACGGCGGAGTATGGCAAGTACCTGACGGTGGTCTGCACGGCGTGCCACGCCAAGGATCTGGCCGGCGGGGCGCTGCCCGGCGAGGGGCCTGACGCCCCCCTGGCTACGAACCTCACGCCCGCCGGAGCGCTGGCGTCATGGACCGAGGCCGATTTCTTCACCGCGCTGCGTGAGGGCGTCACCCCCGATGGCAGAAGCCTGGACGCCACGTACATGCCCTGGCCCTCCCTGGGCAAGATGCATGACGACGAGATCAAGGCCGCGTGGCTCTACATCAAGTCGGTCCCCGCAAAGGAGTCCGAAAAGTAGACGGCGAGGCCGTCGACACGCCGATCCGCCGCGCTCTAGTCTGTCGAACGACGCATGTGGCGGACCGAGCACGAGAGTCGGACCGAGGAGGGAGCGCACGGCGGACTACGGCAAGTACGCGGCGGGGCACCTGGACATCCGCGTAGAGGACCGGCTGGCGACCGTGACGCTCAATCGCCCGGACCGACTCAACGCCATCGGCGATGGAATGCACGAGGCTCTGGAAGGCTTCCTCCACGAGGTCAACACGGACGAGGATGTCAACGCCATCGTCCTCGCGGGAGCGGGGCGCGGCTTCTGGGCGGGCGGGGACGTGCGCGGGATGGCTGACCGCTCGCAAGCGCCGTCGCGGCGACCGCTCGGCTGGTTCCAGCGCGGGCCCGAGTGGCTCGTACAGGGGTTCCTCAACTGCGAGGTCCCAATCATCGCCGCCGTGAACGGGCCCGCGGCCGGCCTGGGGGCGACCATCGCGCTGCTATGCGACGTGATCTACATGGCGGACTCGGCCACCATCGGGGACACCCACGTGCGGGTGGGCGTGGTGGCCGGCGACGGCGGGGCGCTCATCTGGCCCCACCTCGTCGGCGTGCACCGCGCCAAGGAGATGCTCATGGCCGGGCGGATGCTAGGCGCGGAGGAGGCGGACCGCATCGGGCTGGTGAACCACGTAGTCCCCGCGAATCGCCTCATGGAGGAAGCCACGGCCTATGCCGCCGGGCTCGCCGCCGGACCAACTCTGGCGATCCGCTGGACCAAGCTGGCCATCAACAAGATCCTTTGGCAGAGCTTCAACCTGGTCCAAGAGTTCTCGCTGGCCATGGAGGACATCACCTTCGACACCGAGGACCACCAGGAGGCCGTGCAGGCCTTCGTGGAGAAGCGGGCGGGGCGATTCGTGGGCCGGTAGCGGCCCGTTCCATCCGGTGGCTACGAACGGTGTGACGCGGGTGCGGCCGAGCTAGCGGTTCGCCTTCCCGGCCCGCGCCTCGGTGGTCGCCTCGCCTCCCGAGTCCCGCCGCGCTGGCGGGGCATCCTCGGGTTCATCGTCGCTGTTCCGCACCAGGTCCGCCAGCCGCGTGGAGGTCTTGAGCCGCTCCAGAGCGGCCCTTTCAAGCTGGCGCGCGCGCTCTCTGGACACCTGCAGCTCGCCGCCCACCTCGGCCAGGGTCCGCGGACGGGCGTCCACGAACCCGAATCGAAGCTCCAGCACCCGCCGAAATCGCGGCGGCAGCTCCCCCAGGGCCTCCAGCACCCCCTCCCTGGTGAGCTGCTGAATCGCCAGCTCCTCGGGAGCAGCCGCGCCTACATCCTCCAACAGGTCCCCCAGCGTGGATTCGTCCTCGCCGACAGCGGCATCCAGCGAGGCCATCCGTCTCCGCTGTTGCGTGCGAAGCTCCTCGACGGCCTCCTCGGGCCACCCAAGGGCCTTGGACAATTCCTGGGGCGTGGGCGGCCTGCCTCCCCGCCGCATCAGGTCGGCCTCGACGGTGCTGAGGCGCTGCAGCTTCTCCAGGGCATGCACCGGGATGCGGATGGTCCGGGACTGGTCGGCCAGGCCGCGGCCCACCGCCTGGCGTATCCACCAGGTCGCGTAGGTGCTGAACTTGTATCCCCGGTGGGGATCGAACCGTTCGACTGCCCGCATCAGCCCCAGGTTCCCCTCCTGGATCAGGTCCAAGAGCGGCAGCCCTCGCCGCAGGTACTTGCGGGCGACCCCCACCACCAGCCGCAGGTTCGACCGTGTCAGACGCTCGGAAGCCTCGCGACCCCGCTTCCTCACATCCTTCCACCACCGGTCCAGCACCGGCCGCTGGGTCCGAATCGCGGCCGCGAGATGGGCTACGTCCGGAGTAGCCGCCCCCGTCCCCGCGTGCGCCTCTTCCAGCGCCTCGACGACCTGAGGAGGCAGCAGGGCCGCGAGCCTCGATAGCTGAGCCGCCTGGGTGGCGAAGTCCGCCTCTTCAATCCCCGCGATCTCCGCCGCGGCTGTTCGGACCTTCGCGGTCAGGGGACGATCGAGGACGTGCCGAACGGCGGGAAGCGCCAGGGCGCTCGCGACGCTGAAGGGCTCGGCGGACTCGCCCACCGCGGCAGCCAGGGCGGCCAGGCGGCCCGACAGGGCGACAACTCGCTCGTAAACGCCAGCGGCCAGATCCCCCGGGTCGGCGGGCCTGCCGTCGGCGGACCCGCGCTCGCGGCGCATCTCCTCCAGCAGCAGCCACGCCTGGACCGAAAGTCCCAGCTCAACCTCCTGCGGCGCCTTCAGCAGCCGGTGCCGCCCTATGGCATGCAGGTAGTCGCCGAGCGCGTCATCGCTGTCGTCGGAGGGCGGCGCTTCCACCCACTCCTCCGCGCCATCCGCCAATGTTGCCCGCTCTTCAGCCGCAGACACCTTCTCGCCCTCTCCCCTCGGTCCCCATCGTGCGCCGGAAACGCGGCCCCGCGCAATGCACGCACTCTATTCTATCTTACACGCACTCCATTGTATCTTACACGGCCACCCATGTCGCAGGCTTGATGCGCGGGAACACCACCGTAAGGCGCCGTGGCAGCGCCCCGCGGCGTGCGCCCGGCGGCATGACTTTCGCGCGCGTGGAGAGTACCCTTGCGGACAACGGGGGGCCGCAGGGAGGTCGCCACGATGGGACTCGTCGCGGTTCGAGCACAGCGCAAGTCGCCGGAGCGCCGCCGGGCGGCTGCGGTCGTGCGGCGCGTCGTGCTCCTGACCGTGGCCCTGGCGGCGCTTCTGGTTCTGGGCGCAAGCGTGGCGCACGGCCAGGGCGACGCACCCGTCCATGTCCTCACCCTGGATGGAACGGTCAACCCGGCGTTGGCCGACTACCTGAAACGCGGCATCGAGGGCGCGGAGCGAGAAGGCGCGGCCGCCGTGCTGCTGGAATTGGACACACCCGGGGGCCTGGACGACTCCACCCGCAAGATGATCCAGGCCATCGACAACTCAACGGTCCCCGTGATCGTGTACGTTGCGCCCCAGGGCGCGCGCGCCGCCTCGGCGGGGGCCTTCATCGGCCTGGCCGCCCACGTGCTTGCCATGAGCCCCGGCACTACCATCGGCTCCGCGACGCCCATCTCCATCGGAGCAGGCGGCGAGGCCCAGGATCTCCCGCAGGACCTGCGCAACAAGGTGGTGAACGAGGCGGTGAGCTACATCCGAGCTCACGCGGACCACCACGGGCGCAACGCCGACTGGGCCGAGAAGGCCGTGCGGGAGGGGGCCAACCTGCCCGCATCGGAAGCCGTGGAGCAGAACGTGGCGGACCTGCTGGCGCGCACCCGGTCCGATCTCCTCCAGGCCATCGACGGCCGCGAGGTGGAGATGGCGACGGGCGAGCTGGTAACCCTCGCCACGGCCTCGGCCCCCGTGCGGATGGTGAACATGAGCCCGGTGGAGCGGTTTCTGCACGTCATCAGCAACCCCAACATCGCGTTCCTGCTCCTGAGCCTGGCGATGTTCGGGCTCTTCATCGAGCTGTCCAACCCAGGTCTGGTCTTCCCCGGGGTGGCCGGCGGGATCGCGCTGCTGCTGGCCCTGTACTCCCTGGGGACCCTGGAGGCGTACTGGGGCGGCATGCTGCTCGTCGTGCTGGCCTTCGGCCTTCTGGTGGCGGAAGTGCTCACGCCCACGTACGGGATACTGGGCGGAGGAGGGATCATAGCCATGATTGTCGGCGGGCTGCTGCTATTCAGCCAATCGCCCCCAGCCCTCCAGGTAAGTCCGTGGCTGCTGGGCGGCGTCGCCATCGTCGCGGCCGCGTTCTTCCTTGTCGTCGTGCGCGCCGTGGTCAAGAGCCACCGGCACGACCTGGCCCCCATGGGCTACCGGCCGTTGGCCGGAGCGCGGGGGGTCGCGCGGACCGCGCTCGACCCGGAGGGGTCCATCCTCGTGCAAGGGGAGCGGTGGCGTGCCGTCGCCGCCGAGGGCGACATCCAGCCCGGCGACGAGGTGGTGGTGGAACGGGCGGACGGCATGCTATTGCACGTAGCTCGGAAGCCGGAAGGAGGCTGAGGCATGGATACTGGAAACCTGATCGTAATCGGCCTGGCGCTGCTGGTCGTGCTGGTGGTGGTCTCGACGTCGGTCCGCGTCGTGAAGCAGTACGAGGAAGGGGTGGTTCTGCGCCTGGGACGCCTTGCGGGCGTGCGGACCGCGGGGCTCAACTTCATCATCCCCATCATTGACCGCATGATCCGGGTGGACATGCGAATTCGGACCCTGGACATCCCTTCCCAAGAGATGATCACAACAGACACGGTGACCGTGAAGGTGAACGCGGTGGTCTACTTCCGTGTCGTGAATGCGGCCAACGCCATCATCAACGTGCAGCAGTACGTCAGCGCGACATGGCTCATCGCGCAGACGACCCTTCGGAGCGTCATCGGCAGCACCGACCTCGACGCCCTGCTCAGCCGTCGGGACGACGTCAACGACCGGCTGCAGCGCATCATCGACGAGCACACCGGCCCGTGGGGCATCAAGGTCTCGGTGGTGGAGGTGAAGGACGTGGAGCTGCCGAGCGGGATGCAGCGGGCGATGGCCCGGCAGGCGGAGTCAGAGCGGGAGCGGCGAGCCAAGGTGATCCACGCCGAGGGCGAGTTCGAGGCGGCGCAGCGATTGGCGG
Organism: uncultured Dehalococcoidia bacterium; assembly: GCA_964436745.1. Classification (GTDB taxonomy): domain Bacteria; phylum Chloroflexota; class Dehalococcoidia; order Lucifugimonadales; family UBA1127; genus CAYTEC01. The sequence goes on from CAYTEC010000043.1 coordinate 12,999, forward strand.
ACGCGGCCGGGGTCATCTCGCAGGAGCCCGCCGCCCTCCATCTCCGCTACCTCCAGACCCTGGCGGACATCGCCACGGACCGATCCAGCTTCGTGGTGTTCCCACTGCCGATGGACCTCTTCCGCGCCTTCGCGGGCGGCTCCTCGGCCGGCCAGGATGACGGCGGGGCCACATCATAGCCCGCGCGCCACGGACGGAGGCGTGACCGTGGCGGGTCCGACGTTGGAGAGAGGGAGGCGACGTTGATCGTCGACGTGCCGAAGGAGATCAAGGACCACGAGTACCGTATCGCGCTGACCCCGGACGGCGCGTCCAGGCTGGTCGCCGAGGGACATCGAGTGCTGGTTCAGCGGGGCGGGGGCGTCGCCAGCGGCCACTCCGACACGAGCTACGAAACCGCTGGGGCGGTCATCGTGGAGGACGCGGAGTCGGTATTCTCCGCCGCGGACCTCGTCCTAAAGGTGAAGGAGCCGATGGCGCGTGAGTACCCGCTCTTCCGCCCTGGCCTGCTCCTCTTCACCTACCTCCACCTGGCGGCCGTGCCGGAGCTGGCCGCCGCACCGCGGGAGCGGCGCGTCTCCTCCATCGCTTACGAGACCGTCCGCGGCGCCGACGGCTCGCTGCCGCTCCTCAGGCCGATGAGCCAGGTCGCGGGCCGCCTCTCGGTCCAGGCGGGCGCGCACCACATGGAGCGAAGGCAGGGTGGCCGGGGCGTGCTCATGTCGGGCGTGCCAGGGGTGGCCCCGGCGCGCGTGGTGGTGCTGGGCTCCGGCGTCGTGGGAACCAACGCCGCCTCGGTGGCCCTCGGCATGGGGGCGAGCGTGCGCGTGCTGGCCCGGGACATTGACCGACTCCGCTACCTTGAGGAGGTCCTTCATGGTCGACTGGAGACGGCGGTGTCGACGCCCGAGAGCGTCGCCGCGTCGGTACGGGAAGCGGACCTGGTAATCGGGGCAGTGCTCGTGCCCGGTGCGCGGGCGCCCAAGCTCGTGACGCGGGAGATGGTGCGCGCGATGCAGCCGGGATCGGTTATCGTGGACGTCGCCGTCGACCAGGGAGGCTGCACCGAAACCACCCGCCCCACGACCCAGAGCGACCCCGCATACGTGGAGGAGGGGGTGATCCACTACTGCGTCACCAACATGCCCGGCGCGGTTCCCCGGACCTCCACCCGGGCTCCATGCAACGCCACGCTTCCCTACGTGGTGAGGCTCGCGGGTGAGGGCCTCGACACCGTGCGGCGCGACCCCCTTCTGGCCGAGGGTCTGAACACCCATGACGGCCACGTCACCAACGCGACCGTGGCCCGGGCGCTCGGTGTCCAGGCGACGGCGGTAGAGGACGCGCTAGGCGGATGAGCGGCGCCGGCAGGCTCTGGCGCGCCATAGTATTGGGAAGGCAACAAGAGCGTTGGGCAGTTTCGAGCTGATTGAGCACACCGCGGACGTGGGGGTGGTGGCCACGGGCGATACGCTGGCCGAGGCCCTCGCGTGGGTGGCCAAGGGCGTCTTCAGCGTCATCGCCGACATGGAGCGGGTCGCGCCGCGGTCGCTCCAGGAGTTCTCCGTCACCTCCTCGGACCGGAACGCGCTGGTGGTGGACTGGCTGAACGAACTGCTCCGCCGATACGAGACGGAGGGCTTCCTGGCCAGGGACTTCCTCGTGGCGGTCGATGAAACGGAGACCAGACTCTCGGCCCGATGCCTTGGCGAGCCCTTCGACCCGCTCCACCACGACCTTCTCGCCCCAATCAGGGCGGCAACCCACAACGATCTAACGGTCACCCACGACGGCGAGTGGCGGATTCAGGTGGTCTTGGACATGTAGGGCACGGTCAATATCTCGGCCCCCCGCTCGACGTCGGCCCGCGCCCGCTTGCTCACGGCTCCTCCGCCACCGGGACGGGGCTCGCTTGACTGGACGTCAGATCGTCGCTACCATCGCCGACACAACCTCCGGAGGGGACAGATGGCGAACGAAGTGATCATCAGGAGCGCAAAGAACCGAGTCTACGACCTCCTGGTCAACGCCGAAAAGTGCAGCGGGTGTTACACCTGCCAGTATCGGTGCTCCCTGAGGCTCACCATGATGAGCGCGCCCGCGGAGACCGCGATCATCATCGACCGCTCCGCCAATCAGGTGGGGTCGGTGATCTCCTTCACCGAAAAGTGCGACGTCTGCACCATCTGCGCCCTCTTCTGCCCGTATGGCGCCCTGGAGAGGGTGAAGAAAGAGACGGTGGCGAGCTAGCGGAAGGCCCGACGGACGGGCGAGTTCTTGGGGGGCAGGCACGATGGATGTCACCGATTGCTTTGGGAAGGTGCTCTACGTTGATCTTTCCACCGGCAGGACCAGGAGCGAGCCCGTGGACCGCCAGATGGCCCGGGACTACCTGGGGGGCTTCGGCATCAACCAGAGGCTTGCCTACGACCTGATGAGGCCGGAGGTGGACGCGCTGGACCCGGCGAACCCGATCATCTTCGCCGCCGGCGTCCTGGGCGGGACCATCGCTCCCGCCTCGTCCAAGGTCATGGCGACCACCAAGTTCCCCATCACCGGGGCCATCGGCACCCCGTTCGGCGGCACCACCGGCGACGCCCTCAAGCAGGCCGGCTACGGCCATGTGGTGGTGACCGGGAGAGCCGACAGACCGGTGGTGCTCAGCCTACACGACGACGATGTGGAGCTTCTGGATGCCTCCCACTTGTGGGGAAAGGACATCCACGACACCACGGACATGCTCCGGGAGGAGTACGGCAATCGCTCCAGCGTGATCGCCATCGGACCCGCCGGCGAGAAGCTGGCGCCCATCTCCTTCGCCTACGCCAACAAGATGGGGCACCTGGGCCAGGGAGGCCTGGGCGCCATCATGGGCTCGAAAAACCTCAAGGCCATGCTCATCCGAGGCAGCAAGGGCGTGGAGGTGGCCGACCGCCGAGCCTTCTCCGCGGCTGCCAATCGAGTCTACACCGCGCTGACGAGCCTGAACTACCGCGACGACTACATTCGCATCGGACCCAGTATCGCGAATTGGGGCAGGAGCTCCGCCCGACCCAAGCTCACGCCCGAACAGGAGGCCGCCGCCGTCTACGGCCCAGCCCAGTACGAGAAGCGGTGGCGCGCGACGCAACCATGCCCAGGCTGCCCCATCGGCTGCAAGTTCCTTCTGGAGCTGCGCGAAGGCGACCACGCCGGTGAGCTGTCGATCACCACCGGCTACGGCGCTTCCTGGGAGCAGTTCAACATCGGCAGCATGGACCGCACCCTGGAGCTCCATGACTTCTGTAATCGCCAGGGGCTGGACGACTCCACGGTCACCGCCATCATCGATCTGGTCATCACTCTGTACGAGAACGGCGTCATCACCGGCGCGGACTGCGACGGTCTGGAGATTCAGCGAGACTACGCCACCGCCAAGGCGCTGGTCTACAAGATCGCCCGCAGGGATGGGGTGGGGGAGCTGCTGGGCGAGGGCTATGCCGAGACGGTGCGTGCCTTCGGGCCGGAGGCGGAGCAGTTCGGGGAAACCTTCAAGGACCGCTACATCTCCGACCCCCGCAAGAGGCACTTCCAGGCAATGACCTTGGAAGAGATCGTCAGCCCCCGCGGCTACGGGGCCATCGCGGGCCTCGGGCCCAGCTTCATGCCCAACCACCCGGTGGGCACCTTCCGTCGCTACCTCTCCCGGCTGGGCCTGACGCCCGAGCACGTCGACCGGATCGTGACGGATGACAGCGTCAACCTGGCTCGGATGCTGGCGCACTCGGAGCAGCTCCAGACCATGTACAACTGCCTGGGCACGTGCGCCAGGCAGCCCGTGGGCCAATGCTACGACCAGAACAACGGGGCCGAGCTCTACACCGCCGCCACCGGATTCCACACCGAGCCCGAGGAAATGCTGCAGATCGCGGACAAGGCTTGGAACCTCTACAAGATGCTGAATGTGAGGGAAGGGTTCACCCGCGCGGACGAACGGTTCCCAGACAAGTGGATGAACCCCATGGAGAAGGCTGGCAAGAGCGTGCCCCTGACCGACTACTACGGGCGCACGCTGGGCAGAGAAGACCTGGAGACGATGCTGGACGACTACTACGACGAGCGAGGGTGGGACACCAGCAGGGGGGTCCCCACTCCGGAGAGGCTGGAGGAGCACGGCCTGGGGTTCACTCTGCCCATCCTAGACGCCCTACCGTAGAACCCGGGGAGCGGCGAGCGTATCGCCCCGCGTTCCCCTTTTCCCCGAAGCGTAGGACGGAGGTTTGCCCGCTCTGTAGGGTGTCAGCGAAAGTGAGACACTTTCGAACCGAAGACTCAGGGCGGTGAGGCCCCTTGCTTGGGGGCGTCGCGGACCGCCCGATTGTACCGCCTCCGTCGCTCGAACGTCTCCCGTTGCACCTCCTTGCGCCGTTCCAGGATCGCCTCCCGCCGGCCCTCCAGCACATCCATCGGCGTCACATCCCCCTGGCCTGCCCCCCGAAAACTAGTCCAGGAGTAATGTTAGACCTGGACAGG
>CAYTEC010000044.1:0-16845 GCA_964436745.1 uncultured Dehalococcoidia bacterium
AGCAGCCTGGCGTGGATCGCCTTGAGGCGGGCAACCGGCAATCGTTCCGTCGATCATGTCATCTTCATCGCTTCCCTCCCGGGAAGACCGAATTGGGACACCCGCATCCAGCGTATCATGGCCCGCAAGGACGCCCCGTCCTCGCCGTCGGAGGTGCCGGGGCGCGCAGCCACAGCCACGTCGTCTTCGCGCGCTGGACGAACGCCAGCACGGCCGTTGACGAAGAGCGTGACAGCGGTCTCCCGCCCATCGTGTGGGAGACCAGGGACTATGACACTCGTGGGCGGTTCAGGGAGATTGTCACCTCATGAGAGAGGAAGGATTGACCTTGAACCGGAAGGAGCGGGCCCGGGTGCAGGTGCTGAACCTGGTGGAGCGAGGAGGAGTGGTGTTGAGGGAGGCAGCGGCCCTGATGGGGCTGTCGATGCGTCCGGTGAGGAGGCTCTTGGCAGGCTATCGCCGGGGGATGGCGGCGCTCGTCCACGGGAACCGGGGACGGAGGCCGGTCCGGCGCTCGGGCTGGGGCCTTCCCATCATGCGCGCGCCGAAGACCTCAGCGGGTCGTACCGAGCTTAACCCTGCCGTCGCGGCGGTCAGGCGGCGTGACGGACCAGCGCGCACCGCGAGGGATGGGGCGGTCCGTGGGTGCCCCTCGCGGAACTTGAGGCCCGCGCCGACCGCGCCCGGTCAGCGGGCGGCTGCCAGGGGGCCGGACGGCAGGTGTTGCGCCTCGCTGGCTGACAGCGCCGCCTCGATGACACGGACGAGCTCCCGCGCCGACTCGGCGGTGAGCTCGACCGCCACGCGAGCCCCCACGCCCCGGTCGTAGTTGACGAAGTCGATGCTCACGGCATGCTCGGCGGCCACGTGAACCAGGTGGTCGAAGGTCACGACGGTCTGGTTCAGCTCGAACCAGCCGTCCGCGCCTCGGCCGCTCCCTGCTATCGCGCCCGTCTCCACGATGTTGCTGCACATGGAAATGCCTCCTCCGCCTCCCCGCCTGATCCGGGGTACAGTTCTAGGCTCCCGCTCGCCGCAGGTGTCTCGTCATGCTCGGCAGTCACGCTCGACTTCGCTCGGGGCTAGCCGGGCGAAGCAGGAAAGTGTTCGCTGCTAGGAGAGGCGCCTTTCGAGGAAGTCCCACACCTCGTCCCAGGCCTCCACGGCCTGCGCCTGGCGGTACATCGGGAGGTGGTGGTAGAAGAAGCCGTGGCCGGCGCCGTCGTACCGGTGGAACTCGTAGTCCTTGCCCTTCGCCTTCAGCTCCTGCTCGTGGACGTTCACCTGCTCGGGCGTCGGGTTCTGGTCGTCGTTGCCGAAGAGGCCCAGCAGCGGGCAGGAGAGGTCGGCGGTGTAGTCCAGCGGAGAAACGGGCTGCGCCGGCGTGAGCTTATCTTCCGCCTGGACCACGTTGCCGCCCCAGCACTCGATAGCAGCGTCGAACACGCCGTCCGTGCGGCATGCGCTCAGGAAGGCGTGGCGTCCGCCCGAGCAGCTGCCCATGACCCCAACCTTGCCGCTGGCTACGGGCAGGGACTTGATGAATTGAGCCGCGCCCGCGGTATCTCCAACGACCTGGTCGTCGGGAAGGCCCCCTTCGGCTCGCGACTTGGCGAGCACGTCCTCGGGCGTCCCGTGGTCAACCCGGCACCATATGTCTGGCGTGACCGCGATGTACCCGTGGCGCGCATAGCGGTTGACCGTCTCCTTGTGGTATTCGGTCCAGCCGAGCGCGTGCGGGATCATCACGATGCCGGGGAACGGCCCGTTCCCCAGCGGCCTGGCCATGTAGGCGTGGATGGTATCCCCGTTGTGGCCCTGGATGGAGATCGTCTCCGCGATAGTGCCTTCATACTGGTCGGTGGTGTAGGGCATGCGTGCCTCCTCCTTCGACTGTGAGCCTTCCCCTTTGCGGCGTCACGATACACTAACGCCTCGCGCCCCACCTGTCGACCACTGCATCATCAACCCCAGATACTTGGCCATGGAGCGGTCTTGACGGTTCCCGCGGGTCGGGATGACCCAGCGACAGCGACCGACTAGCGGCCTCCGCGATCCGCCTCTTCCTCCAACATGAGGGAAGCGGAGTTCAAGCAGTATCGAAGGCCGGTTGGTGGGGGGCCATCGGGGAACACGTGGCCTAGATGCGCGTCACACTGCCCACACATGACCTCGGTGCGAGTCATTCCAAGGGAGTCGTCGCCCTCCGTCTGGAGACTTGCGCCTTCCACCGGCGCCCAGAAGCTGGGCCACCCGGTGCCGGAGTCGTACTTCGTCGCCGATGAGAAGAGTCGGGCGCCACAGCAGACGCAGTGGTAGACCCCGTCCCGCTTGGTGTCCCAGTATTCGCCGGTGAAGGGCGGCTCGGTGGCCTTCTCCCTGGTCACGGCGTACTGCACGGACGTTAGCCGCAGCTTGTAGTCCGATTCGTTCATCGTGTCCTCCGATACGAGACGCGCTCGGTCTACTCGCTCAGCAAACGATGCTGACCACCGATGTCCACGCCCGCGTGGTGTCCCGGCGACGGCGACGAACGCCTACCGGCGCCAGCCGGCGCTGGGATCGTTACCTAGCCGAAGGATGCATGCCCCTCTGGTCGTTTCTTGGACAGCATCCTTGGCCTCTCCCCGACCCAGCAATCCCCCGGGTGGGGTTCCCGCGCTGGCTCGCCATCCGGCGTGCAGGGCGGGACGTCGCCGTGCGGGAGCGCCTTCCGTGAGGCGGTATGCTAGGCGCTCGGGTCCTTGACCTTCCTCAAGTAGGGCTTGATGGTCTCCCAACCGTCGGGGAAGAGCGTGCTCGCCGCTTCGTTGTTCACCGACGGCAGGATGATCACGTCCTCACCTTTCTGCCAGTTCGCGGGCGTTCCGACCTTGTGCTTGGCCGTCAGCTGGCACGAGTCGAGCACTCGGAGCAGCTCGTCGAAGTTGCGTCCAGAGCTCATGGGGTAGGTAAGGCCCATCTTGATCTTCTTGTCCGGGCCGACCAGGAACACCGAACGGACCGTCTGGTTGTCCGCCGCCGTTCTTCCTTCGGAGGAATCCCCGTCATCCGCGGGCAGCATGTCGTAGAGCTTGGCGACGTTCAGGTCGTCATCGGCGATGATCGGGAAGTTGAGCTTGGTGCCGGCGAGCTCTTCTATATCCGTGGCCCACCTCTGATGATCTTCCACCTTGTCGACGCTCAGTCCGATGACCTTGCACCCACGGCTCTCGAACTCGTGGTTCAGTCTCGCGACGTAGCTCAGCTCGGTCGCGCAGACCGGGGTGAAGTCCTTGGGATGAGAGAATAGCATCGCCCACCCGTCTCCAATCCAATCGTGGAAACTGATGCTGCCGTTGCTGGTGTTCGCGGCGAAGTTGGGCGCTGTGTCGTTGATCCGTAGCGACATGTCTGCATCCCCCCTGCTCTGTCAGCGTTGCGTGGCTTGGGACCGCGGGCGCGCCAGCGCGAGGTGCGCGTTCCTCCTGCCTCCCCGCTACCGCCCAGATGGCGCGGCGCCTCGCGCTAGCTGCTGGTGAAGACCATGGCTTCGGGCGCCGAGGAGCCGCCGGGCGGCGGTATCGTGATCGTCTCGCGTACGGGACGACGGCGGCTAAGCGTCGGGAGCGGCCCCTGCCTCTTCGGGAAGACGTTCTATCGTCACGCCGTCCGCCTCGTTCGACCGTGCCGTGCGACAGGTCTTGCCAGCGCACGGTAGCGTATCACCCCATCAGACATGATGCAAGAGCATCAAGGATTGGGTCTAATATCATTGGTCTGTTGGACTGTTGTCACGTGCGGCCCCCGCCCCGCTGGTCGCGCGGTGATGAGCCTTGTAGCGAAATAACCGGGGGGTGTCGCGACTGGCTGGCTGGCAGTCTCATTGGCCGGTTGTCGCGCCAAGGCGGGCCGGATATAATGCAGCCCACAATGGCGGCGGGTCGCATGGCGGCCCATGTCCCGGCCACGGCGGTAAGCGGACGACCGTCGAACAGAGCTGTCGAGGGGGTGGGCCTTGGAGGTTTCCACGGAGCTGTTTCGGAGCGCGTGGCGGAAGTTCCCCACCGGGGTCACCGTCATCACCACCGGCGACGAGGGTGGCGGCGTCCAGGGCATGACGGTCGCGTCCGTCCTCTCCGTTTCGAGCCAGCCGCCGATGGTGCTCGTGTCGGTGGGCCGCCAGCAGCAGACCTTCGGCAACTTGGAGCGCGAGGGCCGCTTCGGCCTGAACTTCCTCTCGGACGCGCAGACCGACTGGGCTGAGTTTTTTGCTCTGCCCGCTGGGGAGCGAACGGCCGATCCTCCGGGCAGCTACCGGGTCGCGCAGAGCGGGGTTGGGATCATCGAAGGCTCTCTGGCCTTCTTGGACTGCCACGTCGTGACCAAGCATGACGCAGGGGACCACGTGCTCTTCGTGGCGCAGGTGGACGCGGCCGAAGGTCGGGAGGGGTCGCCGCTCGTGTACCTGGAGGGGGAGTACCTGTCGTTGGACCAGGACCCCGCCTAGCGCTCCGCTGCTTCCTCGCCCAGCCCCGTCTCTGCCCCGCTTTCGTCGGCGCTGCCTCGCATGAGGAAGCGGCCGGCGATCCACAGGAGCGCCCAGAGCGCCATGCCGCCCACCAGGTAGCCGCCCAAGACATCGCTTGGCCAGTGGCGCTCCAGATGGACTCGGGAGATGCCCACCAGCGCCGCCGCCACTGCCATCACCGCTCCCAGTGTTACCCGCCATGCTCTGGAGGGCAGCCGAGGCGCGATCACGGCCCACAGCACCCCGAAGAAGACTACGGTGTGCATGGCGTGACCGCTGGGGAAGCTGTCGAACTCGTTGCCGCCGGGCCTCGGCCGCTCCACCAGCGCCTTGAACCCCTCATTCATCGCGTTCGCGACGATGATCGTCGCCGTCATCGTCGCCGAGCGCCACCCCCTCCATACCAGGACCGCCACCGTCGCAACAAGAACGGACAGGAGGACTCCCAGGGTGGTCCCTGGCACGGAGACCGCCTCCATTGCCGAGTGAAAGCCTGGGACGTCGATGGCGACGATCCATTCCGCTACCGGGTGGTCCCAGGCGAAGGAAGGGCGCGCGCGGGCGAGGTTGGCCAGGAGGCCGCTCGCCACCAGGAGCGCCAGGAAGACGGGAAGCTGCCAGCGATGCCGCACACGGGCCTCCATTCGGACCGGTAGAGGGTATCGCAGCGCAGGGCAAGGGGCAAGGCCGACGGGCAGGACTGAGGGTGCGCTACGGCGCGGCCTCGTGCTCCTCCACGTAGTCCAGGAGTTTGGCGTAGGAGCCGAACCGCGCGACGGTTCGGATGAAGCCCCCGATGTCTGGAGCCTGCGCACGCACCTGCTCTAGCTGACCCGCGACGGGGCTGGAGGAGGCGGGGCTAACCGCGTAGGTCCCGTGGAACGCGAAGTAGGCCTGGTTCAGCTTGCGGATGCCGTGCCCGTGCTCCACGAAGAGGCGCCGGCGAGTCTCCATGTACGCTTCGGCCTCCTCCACCAGACCCTGCTCCAGCAGTTCGTCCACCCGCAGCCGGGTCTCACGCATCTCGACCGCGAAATCGAAGGCCGCCGAGGGGGCGTCCGCGTCCGATGCCGGAGTCGGGGGCGCAGGCGCCGGGGACAGGTCAAAGCCTAGCTGCTCGTAGACCATGTCGCCCAGTTCCCGCCCCGCGATCTCCGCCGCCGTCTCGTTCACCGTCGTCATTTCCGCCGTGGAGAAGTACGCCTGACCGAGAGGCGAGAAGAACCAGTACTGGTGGAGCCATTCGTGGGCGATGGTCTGGAGCGCCGACCGCAGCGCCTGGCTGTCTGGGACCAGAGATGGGTAGACGGCGAGCCCTCCAAGGCCCAGCACCAGGGCCGATCGGCCCTCCTGCAGCTCGACCTCGGCCTCCAGCCCCTCGGCATCCGCCAGGCTCAGGTCCGGTGAGAGAAGCTGCGTCTCCGTCATCTGGATGCGGTCTCGCGGGGACACCACCAGGAGTCTGGGCGGCTGGTCCAGGCGGAACACCAGGGGGGGGAAGACCATGCGCACGGGACCGAGCCCCCGCAGGAGGGATTGCTCTTTCAGGGCCTCGCTCAGCGCCTTCTCCAGCGTCTCCTCCACCGCGGTCCGGATCTCGGCCCTCCGGTCCAGGACCTCACGGAGCTCCCCCTCCGCGGCCGCGATCCGGTCGGCCTCGCCCCCTGGGTCCCCTCCCTCCCGCTGGGCCGCCTGGCGGCCCAGCTCGGCCTGAAGTCCCTGGACCTCCGCCCCAAGGCTGAAATACTCCCGGACCGCTGTCATCCGCTCCTCTTCGGACGGGCTTGCCCCTGGCAGTAGCCCTCGGAGCCGCTCCAATGCCTTTGCCGGGAGGTTGCGGAGCACCCACGTTTCGATTGTGAAGGCGTGGGGCGTCGCCGCGCGGGCTGTCGGCGAGAGGAGGAGCGTGTCCGCGCGGAGCAGGAGCGACAGGAAGAGAAGCAATACGGCAAGCGCCGTCAGGGAGCGCCACCGTGGCGGAGGCAGGCGGAGGGTCATCGGCGCCCTCGCGGCGGCCGGGGCTGAGCGGCACGACCCCGGTCCGGGGCCAGTGATGGGTCACGGCGATGTCGGTCCACGGGCCTCCCGTGCCGGGTCGGGGCCTCGGCGATTCCAGGCGGGCGCCCCTCGGCGCCCCAGCATATCACGGGCCGGGCGGAGAGGGCGCGTGGCGGGCATGCGCGCGCGTTGACACCGTTTGGCAGCTAGTGATACATTGCACACGTTCGTCAGAAATACGCCCTGCGGGCGTTCAGGAGGGGTGCATGCCAGTCAATATGCTTGTGACCGCGAAGCAGGTCATCGACCCAGAGACCCCCGCCGCCGCGCTCCAGATCAACAACCAACTCAAGCGTATGGAGACCCCCGGCAACGTTCCGCCCGTGGTCAATGGGTTCGACGAGAATGCCGTTGAGGCGGCGCTCCGGATCAAGGAGGCCGCCGGTGGCACGATTACCGTCCTCTCAGCCGGGACGGGCTTCGTCATGGACGTCATCAAGAAGACCCTTTCCATGGGCTCGGACGAGCTGATCCTGGTGGAGGACCCCGCGATGGCGGTCGCCGATGCCTTCGCCACCGCCCGGGTCCTTGCGGCAGCCATTCGCAAGGCCGGGGGATTCGACCTGATCCTGTGCGGCCGCCAGGCTTCCGACTACGACCAGGCGCTGGTTGCCTTGGGGGTCGCGGAGATCCTGGGCATCCCGTCCGTGAGCATGGCAAAGCGGGTCGAGGTGCAGGACGGCAAGGTCATCGTCGACCGAGTGATGCCGGACGGTCAGGACACTGTTGAGCTGCCGCTGCCAGCCCTGGTCACCGTGACCAACGAGCTGGGGCAGCCCCGCTATCCGAACCTCCGCGGCATCATGGCGGCTTCCCGGAAGCAGCCCACCACTTGGAGCCTGGGCGACCTGGGGCTGGACGCATCGGCCATGGAGCCGAAGGTGGAGATCATGGAGATCTTCGTCCCCACGAAGGAACTGGTGTGCGAGTACATCGAGGGCGACGATGACGAAGAGAAGGGACGAAACCTGGCGCTGAAGCTGCGCGAGGCGAAGCTTATATAGACGGCCGGGCCCATCCCACGACACGCGAGAGAGGTGTGCGGACATGGCAGACGGAAAAGATATCCTGATCCTCGCGGAGCACTCCGGGGGCAGCTTGGACTCGAGCGTGGGCGAGCTCGCGGCCGCCGCGAAGGGGCTGGCTGAGCAGACGGGTGGGCAGGTTGTGGCGGCGCTGTGCGGCAGCGGCGCGAGCGGCTTGGCCCAGGAGATCGCGGCCCTGGGGGTGGCGAAGGTGTACGAGGTCGACAATGCGCTTCTCGCGGATGCTGGCCCGGAGGCGACGGTGATCGCCCTGGAGGCTATCGTAAAGGCGGCCGCTCCTGCAGTCGTCCTGACTGGGAAGACCGTTCTCACGCGGGAAGCCTCTCCGCGCCTGGCGTTCCGGCTCGGCACGGGCATTGCGCAGGACTGCGTTGCCGTCAAGATGGACGGAGACGCCCTGGTGGCGGACCGGCCCGTGTATGGCGGGGCCTCGGTCGCGCGGGTGGCCGTTCGCTCCACCCCCGCTGTCGCCACACTGCGTGCCAATGCCTTCGAGGCCGACGCCCCGGACGCGTCGCGCCAGGCGGAAGTCGTGTCGGTGCCCGTGGACATCGACGCCTCGGCCGTGAAGGCGAACGTTACCGGCAGGGAGGCTGCGGCGGCGGCAGGCGTCCGATTGGAAGACGCGCGGGTGGTGATCAGCGGTGGCCGCGGCCTGGGGGGCTCGGAGGCATTCGAGCCGCTACGGGAGCTCGCGGGTCTGCTGGCGGGCGCCGTTGGGGCGTCCCGAGCGGTCTGTGACGCTGGCTGGCTTCCCTACGCGCACCAGGTGGGCCTCACGGGCAAGACCGTGTCGGCGGAGGTGTACATCGCTATCGCTATCTCCGGGGCGAGCCAGCACCTGGCCGGGCTCTCGACGGTCAAGAACATCGTCGCTGTGAACCGGGACGCCGAGGCCAACATCTTCAAGGAGGCCCGCTACGGCGTGGTGGGCGACTGGGAGAAGGTGACCAACGGGTTCCTGGAGACGGTCCGGAAGCTTGTCGGGTCCTAGCGGGTCGCTCACGAGGTAGAGGCTGGTTGTAAGGGAGGGGATGTGAACGACTACGTCCCGATCGATCTGGAGCGGATCGCCCACAGTATCGCGACGGCCGAGGTGGTTTGCCTCTTCTTCCCCATGATGCGTAAGACGTGGGTGCTCGACCTCCGGACGACGGCCGGCGAGCCGCCCATCATCCGTGTCACGGCGATGGCGCGCGGCCCGGAAGACCGGATTCGTCAGCTTCGTCGGATGCGCCCCACGCTTCCCCGGCCCTCTCAGGTGGCCCTGGTCATGTGGCCTCGGCGCGTCGACAGCCTGGTGCGGCTGGGGGTGTTCGAGCAGGTCCTCACCCGCGTGGCCTCCGCCGGGCATCCCACGGCGGTTCGGGCTTGCGACGAGGCGCTGACGGAGCTGCGTCAGATCGAGCGGGCCGAGCTGCTGGCGGTGATCAGCGGCGACAGCTACCGCACGGTCTGGGCCCGCAAGGGCTAGGGCGCCTGCCCTGGAGGATGCGGACGCGGGCCGGGGATTCCGGGGAGGGGCCGCCTACGGCGAATCCACCGCCGCGCCGTTGCGCTGCGTGTTCATGGAGATCGTGGCGGTCACCTGCGCCCCGTAGAGGCTCGCCAGCACGTCCAGGAACGCCAGTACCGCGGGGCCGTAGACCCTGGAGCGGCGCACCATCACGGAGCTCGGCAGAGTGACCCGGTGCCCCTCTTGGAGCTGGACCAGCGCCAGGCTCCCTTCCTCCACCTCTCGGGCGACTCCGTGGACAGGCAGGAACGATATGCCTAGCCCCCGCTCGATCATCCGCTTGGTCGCCTCGATGCTGTCCAACTCCATTCCCACGTTCGGCACGATCCCGGCCTCACGGCAGACCCGGTCGATGAGCACGAAGAAGGACGAGTCCCGGTCGTAGAGGATCAGAGGCTCGCGGGCCACGTCGTAGATGCTCGCGCGGCTGGTGGCGGCGAAGGGGTGCGAGGGGTGGGTGACCAGCGCCACCTCCTCCTCGTACATCTCGACGGCGACGATATCAGGGTGCCGGAGGCTGCGACCCAGCCCTACCTCCACCTCCTCGTCCACCACCATCTGGAGGACCTCCGAGGAGCGTGCGGTCCGAATGTGGACGTCGATCCCCGGGTGCTCCGAGCGGAACCGCTCCAGGATCTCGGGAAGGACGTAGGCGCCCATCGCGCGGGCGGTGGCCACTCGCAGAGTGCCGCTCGCCGCATTCTGCAGCGCACCCAGCGCATCGCGCGCCTGGTCCAGGGACTCCAGCGCGCGGCGGGCGAACGGCAGGAACGACTTTCCGGCGTCGGTCAGCCGTACGCCCCTCCCCAGCCGGTGGAAGAGCACCACGTTGAGGTCCGCTTCCAGCTTATGGATCCGCGCGCTGAGGGAGGGTTGCGTCAGGTACAGTGCCTCCGCGGCCCGGCGGAACCTGCCGCGGCGCGCTACCTCCACGAAGGCCTCGATCTGTGCCAGGTCCATGTCTCTCCCCCTGTGTTTGGGGTGCGAAACCGTTGGGGAGATTGTACTCCGTTGGGGCGTCGTAGGGAAATGGCCTCCGTTTGGACGCTCCCCGCACGCCCGGCCCGCTCGCTGGGCGGCGATGGTCGCCTTGACGCCCTTCGCGCTCGGGGCTAGAGTTTGAGCTACGGATTCGGGAAAGAGGCATGATGAATCTCGATTCCAGGGTCGTCGTCGTCGTTCCCACCTTCAACGAGGCGGCAAACCTTTCCGCCCTCGTCCGCCGTCTCACCGCCCTGCCAATCCCCTCCCTGCACCTGTTGGTTGTCGACGACGCTTCTCCCGACGGCACCGGCGACCTGGCCGACTCGTTGGCGCTGGAAGACCCGGCGCGATTCTCCATCCTCCACCGGAGCGGCAAACTGGGCCTGGGCACTGCGTACACGGCCGGCTTTCGGCAGGCACTGACCCTGGGGGCAGAGGCCGTGGTGCAGATGGACGCGGACCTGTCCCACGCGCCCGAGGACGTGGTCCCCATGCTGAAATCCCTGGCGGATGCTGACGTGGTGGTGGGCTCGCGTTACGTGCAAGGCGGTGGGGTGGACCAGAACTGGGGGGTGGGTCGGCGGCTGCTCAGCCGGGGCGGAAACCTGTACGCCCGGTGGATCGGAGGGCTGCGGCCGCGAGACGCCACATCCGGCTTCAAGGCGTACCGTCGGCGCGTGCTGGAGACGCTGGACCTGGACGCCATCCGCTGCCGCGGCTTCGCGTTCCAGGCGGAGGTAGCCCTGCTCTGCCAGCGTCACGGCTTCCGAGTGGTGGAGCACCCGATCCTGTTCGTGGACCGCAGCCAGGGCACGTCCAAGATGTCGTGGAGGATCGTGGTGGAGGCCCTGTGGCGCCTTGCCTTTCTCCGCCTGCGACGCCCCGCCGCGCGCCGGAGCGCCTAGGGCTAGCCGGTTCTCTTCCCCACGATCTCCTCCTCCACTATGCGCCGCACGTCGTGGAAGGTGTCGAAAGCGAAGTGGGGGAGCGAGCGGTCCCGGAAATGTCGCTCCAGATCGTCCCGGGCGATGACGTGGTCCGCGCGGAGGGCGGCCTCGATGTCCGGCTCGCCGTCGCCGATGTAGACGACCGGCCGGCCGCGCTGCTTCAGCGCCTCTAGCCACGCAAGCTTGAACCCATCGTCAATGGGAGCGCCCGCCGGGTCGGCGTAGTCGACGACGATGCCGCGGTCGCTCACGCGCCCTCGCCCGGCGCGGAGCTCCAGGTCGGCGAGACCCAGCATCCGCAGCATGGGCTCGATGTAGGTGTCGACGCCGCTGCTCACGACGACGACCTCGATCCCCACGCCCCGGCAGTAGTCGACGAACTCAGGGACACCGGGCCGGACCTCGACGGCGCGGCGCACGAACGCCCCGATCTCCTCCTCGCGGGCCCGGACAAGCGGGAATTGCCGCCGGTTGCTCTCCTCGACGCTGATCCGGCCCGCGACGAAGTCCGTCTCGACTTGCTTCCAGTCGGGCGACGCGAAGGCGCCCAACACCGCCTCGCTTACGTTGCCGACCGTGATGGTGTTGTCGAAATCGCACATGACGGTGTACAAGCGGTCCTCACCCTTGGCTCCGACGCCTGCTCCGGAGCCGCAACGATGCCAGGAAGAACTCCCAGCCGGCCTGTCCGAGCCGCAGCTTGGACCCCTCTCGGACATGCCTCCACGCCACCGGCGTCTCCACCACGCGGAAGCCCAGCGCCCTGGCCGATATGATGATGTCCAGATCCAGCGCCCATCCGGTCTCCCGCAGGTGGGGGAGGACGGCAGCCGCCGCTTCCCGCGTCATGGCCTTTGCGCCGCACTGCGTATCGTGGAAGGGGAGTCGCAGGAACCACCGGGTCCAGAGCCTCACCAGCCAGCTTGCCGCGCGTCGTGCCAACGGCTGTGGAAGGTCCGCCGAGCGCCGCCAGCCGATGGCCACGTCGCTGTCGTCCAGCGCATCGACGAGCCTGGCCGTTTCCCCCGGCCCCACCATGTTGTCGGCGTCCACGAACGCGACCCGCGCCCCGCGAGCGTTCCGCAGCCCCTCCAGGATGGCGCCGCCCTTGCCGAGGGGCTGTGGGTAGACCATGGACCGCACCTGGGGGCAGCGCTGGCGGTGCGCGTCGACGACCCCCTCCGTGCCGTCGATGCACCCGTTGAGGACCACCAGCAGCTCCCATGCCCCGCCGTGGCGTGAGGAGAACTCGGCGATGTAGGCCTCTAGCGTAGGGCCGAGGCGATGCTCTTCGTTGTAGGCGGGGATGATGATCGATAGCGCCAAGGCGCTCGGCTCGGTTCCCACTGGATAATGCTCCCTGGTAGACGGACGGTGGGAGGCACTGGCCTTCCCTTCCGCGCCCAAGCCGCGGACTCTGCGCTATAATATGCGCTCGTGTCCGGCGTAGCAACGGCGGCGGCTCGCTCGGCGTCGCGGCGCTGTCGTGGAGGAAGGTCATGGCGATGGAGTACGACGTCGCGGTGGTCGGGGCCGGCCCCGCCGGGTCCGTGGCGGCCTGCGAGATCGCCGCGGCCGGCTTGCGCGTGGTGGTGGTGGAGGAGCACCCACAGGTCGGGCGGCCCGTCCACTGCGCGGGACTGGTCACCGCGCGGACCCTGGAAGCCGCGGGGGTGTCGGAGAAAGACCTGGTGCTCAACCAGATCCGGGGCGCCATCGTCCACACGCCCGCCGGGAACCAGGTGGCGGTGGGTGGCGACAAGACCCACGCCCTGGTCATAGACCGGCCGCTGCTGGACCAGAGGCTCGCGGAGCGGGCCCAGGAGGCCGGCGCCACCCTCATGCTGGAGCGGCGGGTCACCGGCGTGGAGCGCACCGATCGGGGGATGCGCCTGGAGATGGCGCGCGGCCGAGCCCGGAGCGTCCTGGAGGCTTCGCTGGTCGTGGGCGCGGACGGCGCTCGCTCGCTGGTCGCGCGGTGCACCGGAACGGCGGCACCGGAGGAGTCGATCGTGGCCACGGGCGGGGAGATCTCGGGGGGCGCGCTCACCTCGGACATGGTGGAGGTGTTCGTGCACCCGGACCTTGCCCCCGGATGGTTCGGGTGGCTGATCCCAGTGGGGGACGGCGTGGCCAGGGTTGGGACCGGGAGCGCGGTCGGGGGCGCGTCGCCGCGGCGATTGCTGGACGGCCTGATGGACCGGCACGCCCACCTCCGCTCCGCCCGCTACCTGCGCCTGCAGGGTGGCGTGATCCCCGTGGCGCCGGTCCGCCAGGTGGCCTCGCCAGGCGTGATGCTGGTGGGGGACGCGGCGGGCCAGGTGAAGCCAACTTCCGGCGGAGGCATCTATACCAGCATCCTGGCGGGGAAGCTGTGCGCCCGCGTAGCCGCCGAGGCCCTGCGCCGTGGGGACATGGGCAACAGCGCCCTCTCCGCTTACGGCGACCTCTGGATGGAGCAGGTGGGAGCAGACCTGCTGATGGGGGCCGCGCTGCGACGCCTCCTGACGAGGCTCACCCCCATGGAAGTGGAGGCGTGCCTGCAGCTCTTCACGCTGGAGGAGGTCAGGGCGGCGGCCCTGGAGTACGGGGACCTAGACTTTCCAACACGGCTCTTCTCGCACCTCTTCCGCCCGCGCATCGCCTGGCGTGGGCTCAGGGCGCTTCCCGTCCGCGTCTGGCCGCGCATGGCGTGGCTGCTGGCCAGGTGGTACGTTGGGACCGGTGGCGGCGCCCCCGGCCTCGCGGGTCCACCTCGACCGGGCCGCTGAGCCGCGCGGGCCGCGACGACGCGGCCGTTTGCGCGCGCCCATCGGCTCGACTAGAATGGGTGCAGGAATCGACCGAGTGCAGCAGGAGGCGCGTCATGGGGTTCGTCTCGCGGTTCTCGACGTTGGTGAAGTCGAAGGCTAGCCGGCTGCTGGACCGGGCTGAGGACCCGCGGGAAACCCTGGACTACGCCGAGGCCAGGACCATGTTCGTCGAAGAGGGGCTGCTCCCCGACTGAACCCGCTCGCGCCCGGCCCCCGGGCTCTCGCCGCTACTCCCGCGCCACAGGAGCGATCGACCGTGCCCCACGTCCTCGTCACGGGAGCCGCCGGGTACATAGGGAGCGCCGTCACGGCGGCCCTGATCCGCGAAGGTTATGGCGTCGTAGCCCTCGATAGCCTGGGCACCGGGAACCGCGCCGCGCTCGCTCCCGAGGCCACGCTCGTCCGCGCTGAGGTCGGTGACCAAGCGGCCCTGGATCGGGTCTTCCAGTCCCACTCGATAGAGGCGGTGGTTCACCTGGCCGGCCTCATCCAGGTGGGCGAATCGATGACCGAGCCGGGCCTGTACTACTCGGGCAACGTGGTGAACGGCCTTGCCCTCCTGGAAGCGATGAGGCGCAACGGCATATCGCGTCTCGTCTTCTCTTCCAGCGCGGCGGTCTACGGCGTGCCCCAGCAGGTCCCGATCCCGGAGGACCACCCCATCGCCGCGGTGAACCCCTACGGTGCGACGAAGGCGGTGTTCGAGGAAATCCTGCGCTGGTATGGGCAGGCGCACGGCTTCCAGAGCGTGTCCCTTCGGTATTTCAACGCCGCGGGCGCCGTTGGGCCGTACGGCGAGGACCACCGGCCGGAATCGCACCTGGTGCCCAACGCGTTCCGAGTCGCTCTTGGCCGTGACGAGTACCTCCCCGTCTTCGGCGACGACTACCCCACCGAGGACGGGACGGCGGTGAGGGATTACATCCACGTGGAGGACATCGCGGCCGCCCACGTGCAAGCCCTGTCTCGACTAGGCCAGCTTCCGCGGCTTGCCTACAACGTCGGGCTGGGCCGGGGGTTCTCGGTCCGGCAGGTCGTGGATACTGCCGAGCGCGTGAGCGGACGGCCGATCCCGGTTCGCATCGAGCCGAGGCGCGCCGGGGACTCCCCGGTGCTCGTCGCGGACCCGCGGGCCATCAAGTCCGACCTTGGCTGGCATCCACGACACGACGGCCTGGAGGAGATCCTGGCCAGCGCGTGGGAGTGGCATCTGGCCCACCCCTTCGGCTACTCCAACTGACTCCTCCCGTCTCCCTTCTCGCCGCAATCGTCCCCGGTGGCTCCCTCCGATGGAACCCGCCTGCCTCCGCCGACGTTCTTCTTAGTGTGAGGGGAGACAGGTAGAGGGCCGCTCCCCGTGTCAGGGGAAAGCCCCGCCGGCCTCCGGCGAATCCGCCGCTACGGCTCTCCTCCACGGCCGATATCGTGAAGCAAGAGAGGCGCTGGAGGGCGGAGACGCTCCGCACCGACCGGGCACTCTCCAAAGGAGGTCGCAATGCGATACCTGGAAATCCTCCGACACACGGACACCTTTGATATCGTGGCGTCGGAAGCGCGCGAAGCGGCCATCCGCCTCGTATTGATGCTCTACCGCTCCGGCGATCTGGCGATGAGCCCCGAGAAGGCGCACGAGTACCTGGTCGAGGAGGGTGGGCAGGAAGCCGGCCTCTCCGCCTAGCGGGCGAAAAGCGGTCACGCGCGCCCTGCCCGTTCGTGGTGAGCCGGTCGAACCACGGACGCCCTGCCCACTTGGGGCGCTTACGGGCTATACTTGCCCGATGACCGCACCTCCCGCGTTCGCGTCGATTCAGGACTACGTTTCGCGCCTCGGCGACGTCGACTTTTGGTGGCCGTACGTGGCGGAGATTCTGAAACGTCACGGCTTGGCCGACGCCGGGCGGGAGCCGCTGGCCGGCTTTAACCCGACGCACCCCACCTTCCTCTACGGCGATGTCGTGGTGAAGCTGTTCGGCGGCTTCTCACGAGCGTGGCGAGAGTGTCACGCAGCCGAACGCGCGGCGCAGGCGCTGATCGCCGTCGACCCGGAAATCGCCGCACCCCGCCTGCTGGCGGACGGGCGATTGTACGAAGATGCCGACGCCCCGTGGCCCTATCTGGTCTCCTCACGGATGTCCGGGGTGTCCTTGCGAGACGCCGAGCTGTCCATCGAACAGAGGCATTCGGTCGCCGCGGATCTGGGTCAGCAGGTGCGCCGCGTACACGCCTTGCCTCCGTCGGGCGTCGGAACACACGAAGACTGGCCGGTGCCGAGTGTGTCGGCGGCCGCTGAGCACAGTTCGCTGCCGCCTCATCTGATCGCGCAGATCGACGACTACCTGGCCCGGCTCGGGCCGTTCGACCGCGTTTTCGTCCACGGCGACCTGACAGCAGCGCACGCGTTCGTCGCGAACGCTCGTCTCACCGGGATCATTGACTGGGGCGACACAATGGCGACCGATCGGCACTACGAGATCATCCAGCTCTACCGGGACCTGTTCGGGTGCGACAAGGCGCTGCTGCGGGTGTTCCTGGATGCTTGCGAATGGCCGGTCGGCAAGGACTTTGCCCACAAGGCACTGGGTCTTGCCCTCTACCGCCAGGCAGTGGGTCTTGCCCAGCACCACACGATGGACGTCTTCGAACCCATCGCGGCTCGGTTCCCGTTGCATGACATCGGCACCCTCGACGATCTCGCGACCGAGCTTTCCACCGTCTAGGCTGCGTCAGCGGGATTGGGACGCGGCGGTTGAGGGCGATGGCGCACTAGTCGCGGCGGCTTGGGAAGCCGTGCCACGGCTTTATGTGCCCGAGGCCGCGTCTGATGGTGTTGCGTTCCTTGTGCAGGTCGGCGTCGATTCCTGGTGGCCTTGCACCGCGCCTAGCCCACAGACTCGGTGCGGCGCGCGCCCTGCCCGCTCGTCCTTCGACGGGCTGTATGGACCGGGTTCATCATTAACGGGTGTTCGGGGAC
>CAYTEC010000045.1:0-16399 GCA_964436745.1 uncultured Dehalococcoidia bacterium
CAGGCATCTCAACTCTACCGCTATTTCAATGTGACCAATGCGAGATTTGGCGTTCTGACCGACGGCGTTAGGTATCAGTTTTTCAGTGACCTTGACCAACCGAACATAATGGACAGCAGGCCTTTCTTGGAGTTCAGCCTGAGGGACTTTGAAGATGCCATTGTGGACGAGCTCAAGAAATTCACGAAACCGTCGTTCGACCTTGAGGAGATCCTTGCAACTGCCAGCGATCTCATGTACACAAAGGAGATCAGACGCATCCTTGCCGAGCAGTGGGCCACGCCGAACGACGAGTTTGTTGGTTTCTTCGTCTCGCGGGTGTATCCCGGCCACAAGAAGACACGATCGGTCATTGACCGATTCCGGGAGGTTACGCGGCGGGCATTGCAGCAGTTCATCCGAGACAGGATCAGTGATCGGCTGAAGTACGCCCTGGCGGAAGAAAATGGCCGGGCGCCCGGCGAGGACAAGGAAGAGCCCGGCACGCAAGACGCGGCAGAGCCGGAGGAAGGACGCAAGGACAAGAGGATTGTGACTACGGCGGAGGAGATCGAGGGGTACTACGTCGTGAAGGCGGTTCTGCGCGGGACGGTGGACGTGAGGCGGGTGTTCATGCGCGATATGGTAACACAGTGTGGAGTCCTGCTGGATGACACCCTGCGTAAGCCAATCTGCCGTTTCTATTTCGAATCCGCACAGATGTACTTGGGACTGATCGACCAGCAGAAGAGGGAAGAACGGGTTCCAATCGACTCCGTGGACGACATCTACAACTACGCCGACCGTTTGGTTGCCACGCTGGGGTACTACGGCGGCTAGTCACTCGGTCGCTCGCGTGGGCGGCACAATGGGCCCCTGCCCCTAACTCGGCGTGCTAACGCGCCTGGCACGGGAGGTCACGCGCTCCGGCGTTACCACCAGCAGCGTCCTTCCCTCGCGCTTCAGGTTCTCCTCGAAGTCGTCCGCCAGCTCCGAGCGAAACAGCATGTAGATGCGCCGCGTGTTTGCCGTCAGGTCCTCGTCCGTAACCTCCACGCGGCCCATGACTTGAACGTAGCTGAACGGAGGGCCTTCGTCGAGCGCGCAAACCGAGACGCGGGGGTCCCGCTGGGCGTTGATGGTCTTGAACCGGTCGCGAGTGGCCGAGATGTAGAGCTTGCCGCCCTCGTAGTAGTAGTACACGGGCGTCGATTGCGGAGCGCCGTCGCGCCGCAGTGTAGTCAGCACCGCGAACCGATGCTCTCTCAGGAATTCTTCCTCTTCGGGGGTGATCACGGGTGTTGCAGCCATGCCGTTCCTCCTCGATGGTGTGCGCCGACGCCTCATAGACCGCTGTACGTCGACTCCGTCCGCCGCCTTACCTGCGTCACGACCACGCGCCGCTCCGCATCCAGCACCTCGTAGATCACTCGGTAGCGGCCAACTCTCAAACGGTGTACTTGCTCGCTGCCGCGGAGCTTCTTGGAGCCCATCGGCCTGGGCGCATCCTCTAGGCGGATGATGGCCGCCGCCAGCCGGGCGGCTTCACTAGCCGGGAACCGACGCAGGTCCCGCTGGGCGGCGGGGTGGATTTCAACCCGGTAGGGTTGGTTCACGGTCCGCGATGTCGCGGAAGAATCTCCGGGCCTCCACGTTCTCGCCCGTTTCGGCCATCGCCTCGCGGTGGGCCGCCAGGTCTTCGGCGTCCTCCTGGGCCTCGAGCCACATCGCCATCGCCTCCTGGATCACATCCCTGAGGCGTCGGTTGTGCTTGACCGCCTCGACTTTGAGGGCGCGATACAGATCTTCGTTCTCAACAACCAGCGTCATCCGTTTCATGCCGCCCCCTCATGCAATAGCATCCTTTGCATTATAACATGCACCCGCACTGAGAGCAGTGGTTCGGACTGCGCCCTGAACCGGGGTTTCACTCCCCGTCCCCCCGGCCCCGCCGGGACGCGCGCCAGAGTCCCACCAGCGCCGCGAGCCCCAGCGTGGTCACGATGCCCGCTAGGTCCATTGGGGACCGAGCGCCCGTGGCCCGGCCGCACCCCCCGGCGGACTCCGTCTCGACCGGCTCGGGATCGGCGGAGGGGACGGAGGCGGGGGTCTGCTCCGCGCCGAAGGGAACCAGGGTCGGCCGCGGAATGCGGGTGGGGAGCGACCGCGCGGTCGTAACGGCCTCGGGCGGCGGCGCGCCGATGCTCTGACGCCATCGAGCCTCGAGCCGGTCGCGGTCCAGCCGGTAGGCCGCCATCAGCGCGTCGTCGATGGGAGCGCCCTCCCTGAGCTGCTGGAGCAGGCTCTGGAGGGGCAGCGGCCCGTACTCATCCACCAGGTACGTCACCGCGCTCTCCGCCTCCCCGTAGAAGAGGATGACGTCCTCGGGTCGCCCAGGGGGGCGGGTCAGGGACGAGAGAGGGAGGAGGCGGCCGTCGCTGATGGCGCGCTCCAGCGCTCGGATGTAGGAGGAGCTTGGATAGGGGTTGGCGTACTCGGCTAGGCCCTCGTTGAGCCAGGCGGGCACCAGCCGCGACAGCCCGCCCATCGCCTGCTGCATCAGGAAGTGGGCCGTCTCGTGCGCCGTAACCCCCTCCACGTCGGTGACGCTGCCGAGGACCAGGATGACGCCCGTTGCGCCGAAGGAGACGCCCTCGGTTACCAGCGATGCTTCCTGCACCTGGCTGCGGGGTGGGAGGGCCTTGCGCATCTCGGTCCAGTTGTCGTAGAGGGTGATCCGCAGCGGTCCGTCCGCGGTGACGCCCATCAGCGCGCCCATGTCGCGGGTGGTGTCCAGGGCGGTCTGGAGGACCCTCTGGGCCAGGTCGAGTTGGTCGCCGTGGTAGAGGATCGAGCCGCCGTCGCCGTCCAGTCGTCGCCACGTGAAACGCGGATCGAGCAGGACGAAGCGCTGGGGCTCGGTTTCGAGGCGTGTGCCCGAAGAGTTTTCGATCTCGACTCGGTATTCGATCTCCGCCCCCGGGGGGATGTAGCGATCCGCCGTATCGGTCCGCACCAGAAACTCGGCCGTGACCGACGGCGATTGCTGGAACTCGAGGCGGTCGTAGCGGCTTGCCCGCTCCCCGATGACCTGGTACCGAAGGGTTATGGAGGTGATGTCCTGGGAGCCGGCCACGGAGAGCGTGAAGAGTATGCCTTCTGGGAAGCGGCTGGTGACCTCGATGCCGCTGAGGTGGATCTTGGCCTGGGCGCGGGCCGGTCCACCGTGGCTCATAGCCGCCAGGGCCACCATCGCGACGAGGATGAGCCGCAATGTCATCGAAGTGTGGCGCAGCCGCGGTGGTGGTCCCATGCTGGGGCGCGGGCGCGGGCTACGAGCCCACGCCGGTGGTCGGGCCCGTAGGCACGGCGTCGTCGGCCTGGTCGAGCCCCGCCTGCTCCATCAGGTCCTCGCGGCCGGAGGCGATGAGCACGCGCTGAAGCAGAACCTGCTCAGGGACCGCCCCAAGGACCTCCACCATTCCGTTGACCACCGTCTTCGGCACCGCCCGGACGGCGAACATCTGGGCCAGGTGGGGGAACTCCTGCACCGCCACAACCTCCGCCTGGACCCGGGGGGTCTCCATCGCCATCGCGTGGGCCATCCTGGCCACCTGGGGGCAGTGCGGTCAGCCGGGTGTTACGAACACCTGCAGACGGACATCCTTCTCCAGCTTGCGGAGGACCTTACGGGTGGGTGTCTTGAGGGGGCTCACGCCGCGGGACAGGGTGACCACGCCTTCCACCAGCGTGAGGAACTCGTATCCGGAGGGCACGCCGTAGAACCGAAAGGCGGCGTCTTCCTTCCCTTTCACCGACAGGTCGATGCAGGGTATGCGGTCGACGCCCTTCTCCTGAGCTGCCTGGGCCTCCATGTAGAAGTCCACGGTCTCCAGGGTAATCTTCGGCGACAGATCCGCGAACTCCGAAAGGAGGTCCATGGCGTCCGTGCAGCTGGGGCACTCGCGACCGGGCACAACCAGCAGCCCCGCGCTCCGCACCGTGTAGAGGGTGATCGTGACCTCTCGGTCGAGGTCCTTCTTGAAGCGCGTTTCGAGGGTGCGCTTGTCCTGGGGAGAGAGGATCGGCACGGCCGCTACGACTCGTTCTCGGGGGCTTCCTCGGGCTCCTCGGGGGAAAGGCCTAGGGCGACGGTCGGCAACGCCTCGGCTCGGATCCGCTTCTCCACTTCCATCGCGGTCTCCGGGTGCTCGCGGAGGAAAAGCTTGGAGGCCTCGCGGCCCTGGCCCAGCCGAAGGTCGCCGAAGGAGTAGAACGATCCGGCCTTGCGGAGGATGTCCGTGCTGGCGCCCAGGTCCAGGATGTCGCCCTCTCGGGAGATGCCCTGGCTGAACATGATGTCGAACTCGGCGACGCGGAACGGGGGCGCGACCTTGTTCTTGACGACCCGTGCGCGCACCCTGTTGCCCAGAATATCGGTCCCCTGCTTGATGCCCTCGATGCGCCGCATGTCGATGCGGACCGTGGCGTAGAACTTGAGGGCGCGGCCGCCGGGGGTGACCTCCGGGCTGCCGAACATGACGCCGACCTTTTCCCGGAGCTGGTTGATGAAAACGACGGCGGTCTTGGAGCGGCTGATGGAGGCGGTGAGCTTGCGCAGGGCCTGGGACATGAGGCGCGCCTGGAGCCCCACGTGTGTGTCTCCCATGTCGCCCTCGATCTCGGCCTTGGGGACCAGGGCGGCGACGCTGTCCACGACGACGATGTCCACGGCGCCGCTGCGTACCAGGTAGTCCGCGACCTCCAGTGCCTGCTCCGCGAAGTCGGGCTGGGAGATGAGCAGGTCCTCCAGGTTGACCCCAATACGCCGTGTGTAGACGGGGTCCAGGGCGTGCTCGGCGTCGATGTAGGCAGCCACGCCCCCGGCCTTCTGAGCCTCCGCCACCATGTGGAGGCACAGGGTCGTTTTCCCCGAGGCCTCCGTGCCGAAGACCTCCACCACGCGGCCCCGCGGCACGCCGCCGACCCCGAGCGCCAGGTCCAGGGCCAGGGAGCCGGTGGGGATCACGCCCGAACCCATGCTCTGGGCCACCTCGCCCATCCGCATGACGGTGCCCTTGCCGAAGTGCCGCTCAATCTGTGTCAGGGCCAGGTCCAGCGCTTTCTGCCGCTCTGCTGTCGTCATGCCCCACCCTTCCTGATCCGTATGGTGGCAGTCGTGGAGCATGTTACCATAACCCCCTAAGCGCAACAAGGCGCGCGCGCCGGACGACCGCTCGCGTGCGTGTCGTCTCGGCGGAACCAGTGACGTCACACTCGGCGCCGGACGCAGGATGTCACACGCGGGCGGAAATCCCACCGAATTCCCCGCCCAGTTGCCTTGTGGGAGGGCAAAACCGACCGCTATAATGGCTCGAAACGGTCCCGGAGAAGTCCTTGTTCAGCCACCTCCACGTTCACACAGAGTACAGTCTCCTCGACGGCCTCTGCCGGATCGGCCCTCTGGTCCAGCGCTGCCGTGACCTCGGCATGGACGCCCTCGCCATCACGGATCACGGCGTTCTATACGGGGCCGTGGAGTTCTACTCAGCGTGCAAGGAGGCCGGGATCAAGCCCATCATCGGCTGCGAGGCCTACCTGGCCACTGGCAGCCGCGGCAGCCGCACGGCCGCGGACCGCAGCCCGCACCACCTGGTCCTCCTGGCAAAGAACAACGCCGGCTATCGGAACCTGATCCAGCTGGTCACCAAGTCCCACCTGGAAGGCTTCTACTACAAGCCACGCGTGGACCGCGAGCTCCTGGCCGAGCATCACGAGGGCATCATCGTCCTCTCCGCGTGCCTCAACGGCCCCATCGCCCGGCCCTTCGCCGACGGCCTCCCCGATGAGGCGCGTGCCAACGCCGCCTGGCTCCAGGACCTGTACGGCGAGGACTTTTACCTGGAGCTTCAGCGCCACTCAGGCATGCCCCAGCTAGATCCGGTGAACGAAGGCATCATGGCGATCCACCAGGAGTTGGGGATCCCCGTCGTCGCAACCAACGACTTCCACTACATCAACCGGGAGGACGCGGAGCTCCAGGACATCCGCATCTGCATCTCCACGAACGCCACGGTCAACGATGAGAAGCGGCTCAAGATCGCCGAGGACTCGTTCTACCTCAAGAGCTCCCAGGAGATGGAGGAGCTCTTCGCCGATCTGCCGGAGGCGATCGAGAACACCCAACGCATCGCCGATGCGTGCAACGTGGAGTTGGGCTTCGACCGGATCCGCCTGCCCGAGTACGACACTCCGGACGGGGAGAGCCCGCAGGAGTACCTGGAGCGCGTTTGCTGGGAGGGTCTGGAGCGTCGCCGTCCTGGCGCTTCGGAGGCGTACGGAGACCGGCTGCGCTACGAGCTGGACGTGGTGCGGCAGACCGAGTTCGCCAACTACTTCCTCGTCGTGTGGGATATCTTCAGCTTCGCCCGCGAGCAATCCATCCTTTTCGGGGTCCGCGGCAGCGCTGCCGCGAGCCTGGTCCTCTACTGCCTCGGCGCCACCGACGTCGACCCGCTGGAGTACGATCTGGTCTTCGAGCGCTTCCTGAACCTGGAACGCAAGGAGATGCCGGACATCGACATGGACTTCCAGGACGACCGCCGTGAAGAGGTGATCCAGCACGTCCTGCGGAAGTACGGCAGGGACCACGTGGCGCAGATCATCACCTTCGGCACGCTTGGGCCTCGCGCCGCCATCCGCGACGTGGGCCGCGCCCTCGCCATGCCCTACCCCGATGTGGACCGGGTGGCACGGCTCATCCCCCCCAGGGCGCGCACTCTGGACGAGGCGATGGAGGCGAATCCTGAGCTAGAGGACCTGCGCGACGCCGATCCCGCCCTCCAGCGACTGGTGGACACCGCAGCGCGGATGGAAGGGACGGTCCACCACGCTAGCACTCACGCGGCCGGGGTGGTCATCTCAGCGGAGCCGCTGACCACCTACGTTCCTCTCCAGCGTCCGATTCGGGGCGAAGAGGACGAGTCGCCGATGACCCAGTACTCGATGGGGCCGATCGCGAAGCTCGGCCTTCTCAAGTTGGACTTCCTGGGCCTGGCGAACCTCACGATCCTGCAGCGAGCAATCGAGCTTGTCGAAGCCCGCACGGGCCGTCGCATCGACCTACAGGCGCTCCCCCTGGACGACGCCCGAACCTACGAGCTCCTATCCTCCGGGGAAACGGCGGACGTGTTCCAGCTGGAGGGCACGGGGATGCGCCGCAACATCCGCGAGCTCAAGCCTTCCTCTCTCCACGACATCATGGCGATGGTGGCCCTCTACCGCCCCGGTCCCATGGAGCACATTCCCACCTACATCCACGCCAAGAACGGTGAGGAGGAGGCCCAATACCCCCATCCGGACCTCCGGGAGATGCTGGAGGAAACCCACGGGGTCATCGTCTACCAGGACCAGGTGCTGTTCATCGTCCAGAGATTCGCCGGGTACTCGCTGGGCCAGGCCGATATCTTCCGCAAGGCGATGGGCAAGAAGGTGCCTGAGATCATGGTCCAGGAGCACCAGCGGTTCCTGGCGGGAGCCCTTGGGCGGGGCTACTCGGAGGCAGAGGCGGAAACGATCTTCCAGCTCATCGAGCCGTTCGCCGGGTACGCCTTCAACAAGGCCCACAGCGTCAGCTATGCCCTCATCGCCTACTGGACCGCCTACTTCAAGGCCAACCACCAGATTGAGTACATGACCGCGGTGCTCAACACCCGCATCGGCAACACCGAGAAGGTGGCCGGCACGGTGACCGAGTGCTTGCGTCTTGGCGTGCCCGTGCTCCCGCCCGATGTGGAGAGCAGCGACGTGCTGTTCGCCATAGAACCGTCTGACGACGGCCCGGACGGCATCCGCTTCGGTCTCGGCGCGATCAAGAACGTCGGCGAAGCCGCAGTGGGCGCCCTCGTCGAAGAGCGGAAGTCGGGGGGGCCGTTCGGTGGCCTGGAAGACTTCTGCCGCCGCGTGGACCTCCAGGGAGTCAACCGGCGCACCCTGGAGAGCATGGTGAAGGTCGGCGCCCTGGACGGCCTGGGGTACGAGCGGGGGTCTCTGCTGGCGGGGCTCGACCGGATGATGCGGCTGGCCCAGCAGGAGACACGGAGCCGCCAGACTGGGCAAGCCACCATGTTCGACCTCTTTGGCGAGCAGGTGGACGCCCCGATGCCGGCCCTGGAGCTTCCGACGGCGGAGCCGGTCTCCGAGCAGGAGGTGGCTGCCTGGGAGCAGGAGCTGTTGGGCGTGTCTTTTTCGTCCCGTATTGGGATCGACTACTCGAAGGTGGACCGGTCCAAGGCCGTGATCTCCGTACAGGACCTAGACCCGGAGCAGAAAGAGAAGATCACCCTGGTGGGCCAAGTCGCTTCCGTCCGGGAGGGGGTGACCAGGAACGGTCGCCCATTCGTCTCCGCCGAGCTGGCTCTGATGGACGGCACTGTAGACGTGGTCTGCTGGTCCCCCGTGTTTGAAGAAACTCGGGACCTCTGGCGGGAGGGGAACGCCCTGCAGCTTAGCGGCAAGATACGGCTTCGTGGTGACGAGATATCGGTCCAGTGCGAACAGGTCGCCGCGTACCAGCATCCCGTGGCGGAGGAAGGCGAGGCCGGGAGCCCCGTCGCCGAGACCACACCCACCGTCGCGGCGAAGGAAGCCCCCGCGGCTCTCCTGGACGCCGTGCCCGCTACGAGCTCCGGCACGAACGGCCACCCGCACGGCAACGGCGCCACGGCGCCAGGGCCGACCCCCTCGGCGGCCGAAGGCGCTGGCGCGACGGGTGGGAACGGTGTCACGGATCGGCGGCGCCTGCGTTTGCTTCTCCGCGAGACGGCGGAGCCATACGAGGACGAGTTCCTGCTGCGGGAAGCCATGAAGCTCCTGCTGGAGTTCCCCGGCGATGACCAGGTCGCGCTGGAGGTCAGCACGGGCGGCAGAACCGTCCGGCTCGATATCGCAATCACCGCCAGGGGTTGCTCCGACCTGCAGGACAGGCTTGTGGCGCTCCTGGGCGCCGATTCGGTCAGCTACTCCCTCTCGGGGGCGCCGGGCGCGTAGCAGGCGGCGCGAGGCGGCTCCCCGCCTGCCCTTCTACAAGCTCAGGGCGAACGGAGTGTTCGCTGCTCGTGCTGGCAGCAGGACCCCGGAGTGGGTGCAGGGCACGCCCTGCCCGCCGATTCACGCGCTATAATCTCGTCATGCAAACGAAGCTCCACGCGCCAGCCCGCCCCTCGTGGGTAGCGCGCCTTCCGTTCTTCCACGGCTGGATTATCCTTTTCGTGGCCGCGCTGGGGATGTTCGCTTCGGGTCCCGGCCAGACCTTCGGTATCTCGGTCTTCGTGGACCCAATCATCGAGGATCTTGGATGGTCCCGAACCCTGGTGTCTGGCCTCTACACGGCGGGCTCGTTGACCGCGGCGACGGCGATGATTCTGGTCGGTCGGCTGCTCGATCGGCACGGCGCGCGGGTGATGCTCTTCTCGGTCGCGGTGCTCTTCGGACTGGCGGCGCTGGGGATGGGGCGGATTGCCGCCCCCATCCACCTATACCTTGGCTTCGTGGCACTGCGGATGCTCGGGCAGGGGTCGCTCACGCTGGTTTCCACCACGCTGGTGGCCATCTGGTTCCGGCGCCTCCGCGGGCGCGCCACAGCCATCGCCGCCCTGGCGATGCCGGCCAGCCAGGCCGCGTTCCCCGTGCTGATCTACGCCCTTGTATCCACCGTCGGCTGGCGGAACGCTTGGACGGTCCTGGCGTTCGTCATCTGGGGGCTGCTGCTGATCCCAACGCTCGTTCTCGTGCGGCGCAGCCCAGAGTCGGTCGGCCTCAGCCCGGACGGAGACCCGACTTCCCAGACCTCCGAGGAGGTCGCGGCCTTGCTGGGCTCGGCGGACGAGCCTGATTTCACCCTCGGTGAAGCGCTACGGGCCCGGAGTTTCTGGCTCCTGCTGTTTGCGGGCTCCTCCTTCTCCCTGATCGGCACCGCCCTCACCTTCCACCACATCTCGCTCATGACGACACAGGGGATCGGGGCCGGCCTGGCCGCCACGGTCCTCAGCATGGTCGCTCCGGCCGCCCTGGGAGGCACGCTGGCCGCCGGGTACCTGACCGACAAGATTTCCAACCGATATCCGTTGGTGGCGGCCCAGGGGCTCCTGGCCGTCGCGATGGTCTTGGCCATCTCCATCGAGGCCCCGTGGACGGCGCTGACCTACGGCGTGGTGCTGGGGTTTGGGCAGGGGCTGATGATGACGACCAACGTGGTTATCTGGCCGAACTACTTCGGCCGCACCCACCTGGGCGCAATTCGGGGCGCGGTGACGACGGCAATGGTTGCATTCGCCGCCCTCGGCCCATTCCCGTTCGGCGTGCTGTTCGATGTCGGCGGCAGCTACACGTTGGCGGTCCTGGTGTTCCTGGCGATGCCCGTTGCGTGTGGGGCCGCCGCCTACATGGCGGTCCCGCCCCGGAAGCCGTCAGCCGCGCGACCCCCGTCCGCTAGGGAGGCGTGACGTGGGACGTGTCGTTCCAGAGCGCCAGGGCGGCGCCGTCCGGATCGATGGTGACCACGGACAAGCTGACGTGCGACATGTGGAACAGCCACAGCGCTTCCGCGGGAAGCTGTAGGAGGCGGACCGCCGTGGCCGTGAGCGAGCGCCCGTGGCCCACGAGCAGAAAGTCCTCCCCGTCGTGCCGACCCTTCAGGGATTCCAGGAATGCGTCGACGCGGGCCAGCACGTCCCTCGCGCTCTCACCTCCGGGGGGCGCGAAGTCGACGTCGCCGGACATGTAGCGCGCCCAGTCCTCGGGGTCCCGCGCCTCGGCCTCCTGGTACGTCAGGCCCTCCCACCGACCGAGGGAGACCTCGCGGAGCTCCGGCGTGGCGTGCAGCGGGACCGGGCGACCCTGGAGGATGATCGTGGCGGTCTCCGACGCCCGCACGCTGTCGCTCGCATAGGCCGCCGCGAAGGGAGTGTCGGCTAGCCTCTGGCCCAGGAGCGCTGCCTGCCTTCGGCCCTCGTCGTTGATCGGGATGTCAGTGCGGCCCTGGGCGCGCCCCAGCCGGTTCCATTCGGTTTCGCCGTGGCGGACCAGGTAGATGCTCGCCATCAGGCGAGGCCGCCGACGAGGCGTCGGGGACGGCCGCCCATTACCGGCCCACGCCCGCGACCGTGGGCAACGAACGGATAGATGACCACGCTCTCCCCCACCTAAAAGACCTCGGCGCGGCGCTTGTTTCGGAGCAGCAGCAGGATAAAGAAGGGCGCGCCCACAAAGGCCGTCACGATGCCCACGCGAAACTCCGCTGGCTGGACGATGGTGCGCGCCACGGTGTCAGCGACCACCATGAAGAGGGCGCCACCCACCGCGCTCACCGGGACCAGCACGCGGTGGTCCGGCCCGAACACGAGCCGCAGCATGTGCGGCACCACCAGCCCCACGAACGCGATGGTCCCGCTGACGGCCACGGCCACCCCCGTGACCATCGAGGCGGCCGCGATCAGCCCGGTCCGCGTGAGGCTCACCCGCACGCCCATCGACCGAGCATCGTCGTCGCCCAGCATCAGGAGGTTCAGGTCGCGGGACAGCGCCAGGATGAATGCCAGGCCTACGAAGATCATCGGAGCCGACAACCGCACGTGCTCCCACGATCGTGCGTCCAGGCCGCCCGCGAGCCAGAAGAGGATCTCCCGCAGCGTGTCGTTCGCGGGGACCATGACGATGACGGCCGATATCACGGCCCCCAGGAAGGCGCTCACCGCCACTCCTGCCAGCAGGAGTGTAGCCATCGAGAAGCGGCCGCCTGCCATGGATATCCCGTACACCAGGAAGGCGGCGCCCATCGCCCCCAGGAAGGCGAACATCGGCAGGGCCAGGAAGAAGAGCTGGTTCAGTCCCAGGGCGATAGCGAGGACGGCCCCGGCCGCGCCGCCGGCAGACACGCCTATGATGCCCGGGTCGGCCATGGGGTTGCGGAAGAGGCCCTGCATCGTCGCTCCAGCGGTCCCCAGGGCCATGCCCACCAGCGCCCCCACCACGATGCGGGGGAGCCGGATCTGCTCCACCACCAGCTGCTCCGTGCGCGTGAACGGCCCCAGGTCCAGGCCGATGGGGGCCAGCACGATGCTGGTGACGTGGCTCAGGGGGATGGCCACGGGACCCAGGGTTACTGAGACCAGCGCCGCCAGCACCGTCAGGACGCCGAGCGCGCTCACTCCCAGCCCGAGCCGAGCGGTCACGTTGGACTGCCGGGACGCCCTGGACACAGCCGCCGATACGCTGCGAAGCACGGACGCCTCTCTTCTCAGGCGGACTCTTCTCGCGGTCAGCCGCCAACTATAGCCGTGGCGCGGCTAGGGTGTCAAACCGTGATAGGATGACACCTCGGACGATTCCTTGGGAAATGCCGATGCAGCCCGAGCCTCGCCGCAAAGGGGCGGTCCGTCGCGCCGACATCCCGCCCGAAATCCTTCTGGCGCTCAACGAGGGGCGCGAGGAGACCGTCACGCTCGTTGAGTACCTGGCCATCGACATGTCCGTACTGCTGCGGTCCATCCTTCCGAGCGTCGGGCTCTGGCGGAGATCCAGGCGTCCCTGGGCGCCGCCGCCGATGGCCTGGCGGACCGCGGGGTGATGGAGCGAGTGACTAGCATCGGAGCGCTCCTGTTCGCCGCGATCCGGGACCGTCCCGACCGGGAGGCGGTGTTCGAGGCCCTGGCCTCCCACCCGTCCGACATGGTCCGCGTGTGGACCGCGTTCGCCCTGGCCGCGGACGCGGACCTGCCCCTGCCTCGGCGGCTCGAGGCGTCGCGACGGTTCGCTACCGACCGGAACATGTCCGTGCGCGAGTGTGCCTGGTCAGGATTCCGTGCGTATGTCGCGCGAGGGCTGGACGAGCGGCTGAGGCTGCTCGAGCCGTGGGTCCACAACCCCGACGAGAATATCCGTCGGTGCGCCATCGAGGGCATGCGGCCCCGGGGCGTCTGGACCGCCCATATCCCCGCGCTGGCGCAGGCCCCGGAGCGGGCGATGGTTCTGCTGGAGCCGGTGCGCTCCGACACGGCGCGGTACGTCCAGAATGCTGTCGCCAACTGGCTCAACGACGCCAGCAAGTCGCGCCCCGACTGGGTGCGCGGCGTCTGCGAGCGGTGGACGGAGGAGTCTCCGACGCGCGAGACCGCATGGATCGTCAATCGGGGGCTGCGGACGCTGCGGAAGCGGGGCGCGTAGGGCGCAGGGAGCGGGGCTCTGGTCCGTTCATGGTGAGCCCTTCGTCCTTCCCCAAGGGAACGATCAGGACCTGCTGGTCGAACCACGAGCGGCCTACACGACCTTCGACAAGCTCAGGCCGAACGGAGCATTCGCCGCTCGCGCTGGCACGGGCCCCGGTATCGGTGCAGGGCACGCCCTGCCGCTATCGCTTCACCCCGACGGTCACTTCCATCCCATCCAGGCGCAGCGTCTCGGAGTACGCGCCATCCTCGGGCGGCCCCTCCGTGAGCCGGACCGCGAGCGTTTCCCCGCGGATGTAGTCTGCCAGCGGTCCCTGGGCCAGGACCTCCCGCATCCCCTCGTCGCCCTGGTACGTAACGGCGATTCGGTCCGCGATCTCAAGCCCCGCGGACCGGCGCATGTTCTGGATGCGGTGCACCAACTCACGGGCCAGACCCTCCCGGGCCAGCTCCGGCGTGATAGTCGTGTCCACCGCCACGTAGCAGCCGCCCTCCAGGACTCCCGAGAGCCCCGCGCCGTCCGAAGGGACCACCTCCACCTCCCCAGGTTCCAGCGTGAAGCCCGGGACCTCCATGACCTGGCCTGCCAGCGCCGGCTCCAACAGGGCATCGTGGGGGGCGGCGGCGAACGCCCTGCGCAGGTCGGGCAGCTGGTCAGTGTACTTGGGTCCAAGGAGGGACGTATTGAGGCGCAGCGTCAGGTGCCCGGCCGCCTCGGCGGCATCGAGGATGCGGACACCGCCGACGTTCAGCTCGTCGCGGATCTGGTCCACCAACTGGCTAAGCAGAGGCCCCTCGGCGGCGGACCGGGGCTTCACGAGCAGCGTGGAGAGGGGCTGGCGCACCTTGACGCCGGCCTTGCTGCGGGCCGCCCGTCCCAGGCTGACCACTCGCATCACCAGGCGGGTCGCTTCCGACAGGGCCGGGTCGATCAGCGCGGCGTCCGCCTCGGGGTAGGAGGTGAGGTGGACGCTCTCGGTGGCATCCTGGTCCACGGAGCGCACCAGGTTCTGGTACATCGCCTCGGCCACGAAGGGAATGAAGGGCGCCAGGAGCCTGCTAAGCGTGACCAGACACGTGTGGAGCGTCCGGTAGGCCGACCCCTTGTCGGTGTCGTTCTCGCTCTTCCAGAAACGGCGGCGGCTGCGGCGGACGTACCATGTCGAGAGGATGTCCGCGAAGTCCTCGAGGCGGCGGCCGGCGTCCGCGGGGTCGTAGGATTCCAGAGCCTCCGTGACCCCCTGGATCAGCGTCTGGAGCTCCGAGAGGATCCAGCGGTCCAGGTCGGCCGTCGGTGGGTCCGCAGTGGCCTTCGTCGGGTCGAAGCCGTCAAGATTCGCGTAGGTCACGAAGAAGTTATAGGTGTTCCAGAGCGGGAGCAGGAAGCGCCGCCGAGCCTCGTATGCCATGTGCGGCCCAAAGCTAAGGTTCATGGCGGGGTTGTGGACCGTGAAGAGCCAGCGCATGGTGTCCGCGCCCATCTCCTCGGCCGCCTCGTCGAACCAGATTGCCGTGCCGCGGCTCTTGTGCATCTCCTCACCAGCCTCGTCCCGCATCAGGGCGTAGCTGAATACATGTCCCGTGGGCTCCCGGTTTTCCAGGACCGTGGACATGGTGAGGAGCGAGTAGAACCAGTTTCGGAACTGGCCGGGGAAGCTTTCCGAGATCCAGTCCGCCGGGAACCAGTCCGACCAGTAGTCTCGGTCGGTGCGGTAGCGCAGCGTCGAGAAGGGCACGATCCCCGCGTCCAGCCAGGGGTTGCCCACGTCCCTGATCCGAGAGACCATCTCGCCGCACTCCGGGCAGGCTATCTTGACCGCGTCCAACCACGGGCGGTGCGGCGAATGGCCTTCGAACTCCGCCCAGCCCTCCACCGCCCGCTCCCGCAGCTCGTCCTCACTGCCGATGATCTCAAAATGGCCGCATTCGCACTTGTAGATTGGGAGCGCCAGGCCCCAATATCGCTTCTTCGAGATCATCCAGTCGGCCATGTTCTCGAGCCAGTCCAGCTCTCGCTTGAGGCCGAACTCCGGGATCCACCGCACCTTCCGCGTCACGTCGGCGACGAGATGTCGAAGCTCGTCCATGGAGATGAACCACTCGCTGACCAGGCGGAACACCAGTTGCGTCTCGCAGCGCCAGCAGACGGGGTAGCGGTGGGGGTATTCCTCCACGTGGTACAGGACACCCTTCTGGCGAAGGCTCTCGAAGATGGGCTCGTTGACCTCGGAGACGTTCTTGCCCTCGAGCCAATCGAAGCCCGCGACGAAGTTGCCGGATTCGTCCAGGGGGGCAATGGCCGGAAGGTCGAACTTCTTGCCCAGGGCGAAATCCTCCTTGCCCGCGCCGGGGGCGATGTGGACGATGCCGGTGCCCTCGCCCTCGCTGACCTCCTCCCACGGGACCACCCGATGCTCCACCCCTTGCTGGGCGGGGAGCTCGTCGAAGGGGCCGCTGTAGCGCAGGCCGACCAGCTCGTTGCCGGGGATCTCGCCCAGCGTCTCGTGATCGCCTCGTAGCTGGGAGAGGAGCGCCTTGGCCAGATAGAGCGTCTGATCGCCCTGGCGGACGCGGGCGTAGGTCAGGGTCGAGTTGACGGCCGCGGCCACGTTGGAGCTGAGGGTCCACGGCGTGGTGGTCCAGATCAGGAGCGACTCGTTCTCGCGGTCCAGGAGGGGCAGCCGGACGAAGACGCCGGGGTGCACAACCTCCCGGTACCCCTCGGTGACGATCTCGTGCTCGGAGATGCCGGTGCCGCAGCGGGGGCACCAGGGCATCACGTCGGTCCCCTCGTACACCCAGCCGCGCTCGTGGCACACCTTCAGGAAGTGCCAGATCGTGTAGTTGTTCTCGTCGGACATCGTGTGGTAGGAGTTGTCCCAGTCCATCCAGTAGCCGAGCCGGATCGATTGCTCGGTCATCACGGCGGAGAACTTCCGCACCCGCTCCTTGCACAGCTCCACGAACTTGTCGATGCCGTAGGCTTCGATGTCGCGTTTGGAGTTGAACCCCAGCTCTTTCTCCACCTCCACCTCGATCCACAGCCCCTGGCCGTCGAAGCCGTTCTGGTACCGCTGCCGGTAGCCGAGCATGGTGTGGAAGCGCTGGAACAGGTCTTTGTACGTGCGCCCCCAGGCGTGATGCACCCCCATGGGGTTGTTGGCGGTGATGGGGCCGTCGATGAAGGAGAACCGCTT
>CAYTEC010000046.1:0-16384 GCA_964436745.1 uncultured Dehalococcoidia bacterium
CAGCTCCTCCCAGTCCACCACGCCCGCGGCCCGCAGCGCGTCCACCTGCTCCCCGCTGCACCCCACCTCCTCCAGGATGGACCGGGTCTGCTGCCCCCGCATCGGCCCGGCGCCCACGCGGCCGGGCGTGCGCGAAAACGTGATCACGGGCGCGTGCCGCCAGAAGGTCCCGAACCGCGCGTGCTCCACCTCGGCCGTGAAGTCGTTCGCCTCCACCTGCGGGTCCTCGGCGAAGAAGTGGTACATTCCACGGTCCTCCGCCTTCACGCACGCCACGTCGGCGGCCGACAGCGTGCGCTCCCATTCGAGGGCGGGGCGTGTGGCGAACACGGCAGCAAGCTCCGCCGCCAGGGCGTCGTCGTTGCGAGCGCGAGCCTCGCGGTCGGCGAAGCGTGAGTCGTCGAGCAGCCCCGGCCGGTCGATTGCGCTGCAGAGCGCCCGCCACTCGTGCTCGAAGGGACAGGCAAGGAAGACCCAGCCCTCCTGGGCCTCGTAGAGTCGGTAGAGGGCGTTCAGGCCGTACCCATCGGGGTCGGCGATGGCCCGCGGCGGCTTGCCTTCGTATGAAAAGAAGTCGTCGGCGTTCGCGTACGCGTTGGCGCAGAGCATCGTCATCTCCAGGTACTGGGCGATGTTGTGCCGTTGCTTGGCGTACAGCCCCAGGACGAGGGCGGTCGCGACGCCCATCGAGGTGTTCGGGTCCGGGTTGGCCTCGTTGGACCGACCCAGCCGCCGCGACACCTCCAGCACCTCGTCCAGAGTCATCGGGGTCTCCGGCGAGGGTGGTGTACCGCGCCCCGCTTGGGCCAGCGCGCCGCCATCGACGGCGCCGGGGATCGGGTGCATGGCAGGCCGATGGGAGTACGGACCCTCCGAGCCATAGCCCCCCACGTACAGGTACACGATGCTCGGGTTGATCGCCTTGACCTGATCGTAGCCGATGCCCACCCGCTCGGGCGCGCCTGGGCGCATGTTGTGGACCAGCAGGTCCGCCTTCCTGACCAGCGCGGCCATGATCTCCTGGCCTTCGGGTGTCTTGAGGTCGATGGATATGCTCTCCGCGCCGCCCATCGTTCGGTTCGTGGTGATGCCCTTGACGTTGCGACGCATCCAGTCGCCGGCCAGGGTCTCGACGCGGATGATGCGCGCGCCCATCTCGCCGAAGAGCGACGCTCCCAGCGGCCCGGCGATCACGGTGGAGCAGTCGAGGATGGTGATTCCCTCCAGTGGGTGGTGGGGGAGCGACGCATCCCCGTCGTCGCGCGCTGCCACCGCCTTGCCCAGACCCGCCAACACCTCGGCGGTATGCTGGCCGGGGGTCGGGGCGGGACCCTTCACGCTGGGCGGCGTCTGGCGCATCTTGAGCAGCGGGCCCAGCTGGTGCATCGGCCCGACCTGGGGGTCGTCGACCTGGACGACGTGGCCGTTGAAGAGACTCTGAGGGTGGTGCATCCCCTCCTGGGTGGTCATGAACGGCTCGGCGCCGACGTCCTTCGCCTCATGCACGAAGAGGTCCATCCACTCCTCGGCGGTCTTCTCGGCCATGCGCTCGAGCATCATGCGGCGCAGGATCTCGCGGTTCTCGTCGGTGAGCGCGGGGGCGGTGGCGAAACGCTCGTCCTTGTAGATGTCGCCCAGGCCCATGGCGTGGATCGAGGCGGGGAAGAGCCGGTCCATCAGGTTCGCCATCTGGATCCAGCGCCCGTCCTTGGTCCGGGCCGGGAGGTAGGGGAGGCCGGGGACGCGCATCGGATCACCCTGAGGGTCGTTCGGGAACTCGTCCGGATCCTTGATCATCATCTGCCAGACGATCCAGTTGTGCATGTCGTAGATGCCGACGGCCTGGAGCAGGCTGGTGTCGACGCGCTGGCCCACCCCCGTCCGGTCCCGCACGGCGAGCGCGGCGACGATGCCCCGGACCGTGGCCATGCCCGCTGCGTGGTCGGCGACCTGCACGGCGGCGTAGTTGGGGCCGTCCAGCCGGTTCTGGCCGTTGAAGGCCATCATCCGGCCGGCCTTGGCGGCGACGATGCCCTCGTAGCCCTTGTACCGAGCATACGGACCCTTCGGGCCGAAGCCGGTGATGGAAGCGTAAACGAGCGCGGGGTGGTCTTCCGCGAGGGCCTCGTAGCCGATGCCCAGTCGCTCCGGCGTCCCCGGCCGGAAGGTCTGCACGACGACGTCCGACTCCGCGGCCAGGCGGCGGGCGTTCTCACGACCCTCGGGCGACTTGAGGTCGAGGGTGACGCTGCGCTTGCCTCGATTCCAGAGCAGGGCAGCGGGGAAGGCGCGGAAGGGGTCGCCGCCGGGCGGCTCCACCTTGACAACGTCCGCCCCGAAGTCCGACAGGACCATGGTCGCTACGGACCCGGCCATCCCTTGCGCGAAGTCCAGCACTTTGACGCCTTCGAGGACCTCCGCCATCGTCTTCCTCCTTCGTGCGCTCCCGCGTCCTCCGCTCGGCGGCGCCGCCCGTGCGGCGAGGGCGCCATTGTAGCAGACGCGGGAGGGAGTGGGAGGCTGGGGGTTGCGACATGCCGAGGACCCGGACTCGTGGTCGAGCGCAAGACGTCACAGCTTCGCAGATGCAGGCTATGTAGCCCAGTGGAAGGCTCGGGTGCCCGAGCATGCAAGCGACTGGGCATCTGCCCCCAACGGGGCAGTTTGCCGCTCCCAGCTTTGTCCCAGGCAGTTCTCGGACTATCTCAGAGATTCCTCCAGAGTTCTTGGACATGCAGGCCGATCCTGGATTCTGAAACGGTCTTCACGGTGAGGGTAGCAACCTCCAACCTCAGCGCGAGGTCGTGGTTCTCGCTCAAGATGTCGTTGATGTTCGCGGCCAACTTGCCGATCAGGTTATCGTCCCTCAGCGGCCAAGAGTGCTCGGTATCAGGCGTGGGTCCTAGGCTTGTGCATTGCGCATACTCCAATTCAGCAACGTTGACATTGTGAATGAGCTCATCTTGTGCTTTGGACTTCCACCCCTCCGGATCGGGCATTGTGGACTGG
The DNA here is from genome assembly GCA_964436745.1 of uncultured Dehalococcoidia bacterium. Taxonomy (GTDB): domain Bacteria; phylum Chloroflexota; class Dehalococcoidia; order Lucifugimonadales; family UBA1127; genus CAYTEC01. The sequence goes on from CAYTEC010000046.1 coordinate 3,010, forward strand.
GAACCATGCCAGAAGGTCTCGATTGTCTGCTGTGCTCCAGCAAGCACGACCATGTCTTGAACCTGCGCTCGATAATCGGCACCCCCGGTTCCGAGAGCCATTCTTGACATAAAAATGGCAGAAGAAACTGAAGAATTCAGTATGTATCCTCCACCTTGTGAGCGAGTCAGTCAGGCCATACCCATCGCAAACGGCGTTTGACGCGATGGCCGGCTCAACCACCATGGCCTGCAGCAGTTCGGCAATCGCACTCGCACTCTTCTGCTGCTTCGACCGACCGAATAGAGGCATCGCTCACCTCCCGCGTCGCGCATTCCTGGATCGCTCCTCTTGGGGACGGCTCAGCCCCCCCTCCACCTCCGGCGGCACCCGGCGGAACCAGCCCAGCCAGCGGGGTGGGGCGCTCCACCCATCACACGGTGATTACCACTTTTCCCTTGGCGTGTCCATCTCCAAAGTACCGAAGAGCCTCAGGAACCTCGCTCAGCGGGTAGCGCCTGTCGATGACAGGCACAACCTTGCCGGCCTCAAACAGCTCTGTCATGTCAGCCAAGCCCTTGTTTGGCTTGTGCGCCAGGAGGCCCATCTTGCCGCCGCTCCCCATTGAGATCAGCGGCCCAAGGAAAATGACCTGCATGATTCGAGCCACGGGGCCTCCAACCACAACGTAGGTTCCCCCGGGACTCAGCGCTCGCTTGTAATCGAAGACCGAATGGTGTGCCGCCACATCGAGAATGAAGTCGTAGCGCCGCCCGTTCCTGGTGAAGTCCTCTTGCGTGTAGTCGATGACGTGGTCCGCGCCAACCGAACGCATCACGTCCAGCTTCTCGGCGCTGTCCACGCCGGTCACCATGGCGCCGAACGACTTGGCAATCTGGATGGCAAAGGTGCCCGCGCCACCTCCGGCGCCGTTGATCAGGACATTCTGCCCTGGCTGAATACGTCCCTTGTCGCGAAGACCCTGCAGGGCCAGGAGCGCCGCTTGCGGCACCGCCGCTGCTTGCTCGAACGTCATGCTGGTCGGCTTCAGCAGCAGCGCGTCCTCCGGAACGCATGCGTACTCGGCATACCCACCCCAACGGCCGACGTTGTCCCCGAATACCTCGTCCCCCGCCTGAAACCGCGTTACGTTCCCGCCGACCGCCTCGACACGCCCCGCGATGTCGGATCCCAGTATCCGCCTCTTCGGTTTGAAGAGGCCGTACATAGCGCGATTCGCGAACGGCGTACCGTGGAGGAGACCCCAGTCCCAATCGTTCACGGACGACGCATGGACTCTTATCAGTACCTCGTCGTCCCCAGGGGTCGGCTCCGGGACCTCTTCAAGCCCGAGAAGATCGGGGGAGCCGTACTTGTAGCGGACAATCGCTTTCATCCGGGACACCCCATTTCGGTGGCCTCCTGCCGCCCTACTCCGCCTGCGGCAGCACCCGCAGGAACCACTCCTTGAGCAGGTCGTGGAGCTCGTCGCGACACTCCCGCAGGCCGTGCCCCGCGCCCTCGAACAAGACAAGCTCCTTCGGCTCGCGAGCCCACTCGTAGATGAACTCGGAGCAGTGGGGACCCAGCCGCGTGTCAGCCTTCCCGTGGCCGAGCAGCAGCGGTCGAGGCGACACCAGCGCCACGTTTGTCGCGCCGTAGGTCTGGCTGGAAAGGGCGCACACCGCCGCCACCGTGTCGCTCACGGGCGCTGCCGCGATTACCACCGCGCCCCCGAACGAGTGCCCCACCAGCGCCACCCGCTCGACCCCCAGGCCCTCCAGCAGCGTGACCCCCGCGAGCGTGTCCAGCACGCACTCGGGAAAGGTGTTGGGCATCCGGTAGTGGAGGCGGAGCGACGAAATGCCCTCGGCCCGTAGCTCCTGGCTCAGGTCGCGGTTGATGCCCCCCGCCGGACCGCCGAAGCCCCCCGCCGCGCCCCCCACCCAGAGCACCGCGCGATCCGTCATCGGCTCGGAATCGTGGAGGAGGCAGGGAATGTCGCCGCGAGTGGTGTTGAGGATGAGGGCCTGGCCGATCTCGCCCTCGGGGGTCGGCGCGGGCTCGAGGCCCGTCACCTGGATGCTCAGGTTGTCGGCAGGCTTCGTGCCCTGGCCCGTCGGGTCATCGACCATGCTTCACGCTCTTTCCCCCGGCCTGGGGCGCCCAACAGGATGATGAAGCACCTGGCTCGACCATCCCCCTGCCCCCTTCCTGGCCAGGAAGGGGGTGGAGAGTGCATGTGGGGAACACCCCCCACCCCCGCCAAAGGGGCTTCGCCCCTCTGAACTCCCCGGGGATTGCCGGACGGCGCCCCGGCGTCCTTGGTTCGAGGGGCTCACCACGAACGGGAGTGGCACACCGCAATCGGAGGACTCCGTAATAGGGCATGCAGGCAACCCGCCTCCAGAGGAGGGTGCAGGGCACGCCCTGCACCCCTACTCCAGCAGCGGCCTCCGCGCGTGCCAGTCGGTCGCCTGCTGGTAGGTGTACGCCACCCGCAGCAGCGTCTCCTCCCCCATTGCCGGACCCATGACCTGCATCCCTATCGGCAGGCCGTCCGAGAACCCGCAGGGCACGGAGATGCACGGGATCCCGGCGATGTTGACCGGGATCGTGCAGATGTCGCTCTGGTACATCGACACCGGGTTCTCCACCTTCTCGCCGAGGCGGAAGGCCGCGGTGGGCGACGTGGGGGTGAGCAAGGCATCGAACCGCTGGAAGGCAGATTCGAACTCCCTGCGGATGAGGGTGCGGACCTTGAGGGCCTTGAGGTAGTACGCGTCGTAGTAGCCTGACGAGAGGGCGTAGGTGCCCAGCATGATGCGCCGCTTCACCTCCGGCCCGAAGCCCCGGTCTCGCGTCCGTGCCATCGCCTCCCACGCGGTAGCCTCGCCGAGAGCGGAGTAGCCGTACTTCACGCCGTCGTAGCGGGACAGGTTTGCCGACGCCTCCGACGGCGCGATGATGTAGTAGACGGCCAGCGCGTACCGAGTGAGCGGCAGCGAGCACTCCTCGATGATGGCCCCCGCCCCCTCCAGCACCCGCGCCGCCTCCCGCACCGCGCGGTTCACCTCCGGATCGATCCCTTCGCCGAAGTATTCGACGGGCAGGCCCAAGCGCAACCCCTTGACGTCAGGGACCAGCGCGCGGGTGTAGTCGGGCCGATCGCCGGGGATGGACGTGGAATCGCGGGGGTCGTGGCCGGCGATGGCGTTCAGCACCAGCGCGCAGTCCTCCACGTCGCGGGTGAGGGGACCGATCTGGTCCAGCGACGAGGCGAAGGCCACCAGACCGTACCGGCTGACGAGGCCGTAGGTGGGCTTGAGGCCGGTGATGCCACACAGGGCCGCCGGCTGCCGGATGCTGCCCCCGGTGTCGCTCCCCAGCGCGAAGAGGCACTCGCCCGCCGCCACCGCCGCGGCCCCACCGCCGCTCGACCCGCCAGGCACACGCCCCAGGTCCCACGGGTTGTGCGTGGGGTGGAACGCGGAGTTCTCCGTGGACGACCCCATCGCGAATTCGTCCATGTTCCCTTTGCCGACAAGCACCGGGTCATGGGTCGCCAGCCGCCCGACGACCGTGGCGTCGAAGATGGGCACGAAGCCCTCGAGCATCCGGGAGCCGCACGTCGTGGCGATGCCCCTGGTCGAGATGAGGTCCTTCAGCTGCATCGGGATGCCTGTGAGGGGCGAGGCCTCCCCGCGCGCGATCCGCTCGTCGGCACGACGGGCGCCCTCTCTAGCAGCGTCCTCCGTGACCGTGACGTAGGCCCCCACCCGCTGCTCGACTCGGCCCACGCGCTCCAACACCGCCTCAGTCAGCTCCGCGGCGCTCACCTCGCGGCGAGCGAGCAGGTCGCGAGCCTCGTGGGCCGTCAGGTCGAAGAGCGCCATCACTCCTCCTCCAGGACAACGGGCACCTGGAAGTAATCGTCGTCGCGGACCGGCGCGCCCCGCAGGATCTCCTCGGCGGGGAACGACGCGGCGGGGATGTCTTCGCGCATGACGCTCGACAGCGTCGCGCCCGAGCCCGCGGCTTCAGCAGCCGAGGTGTCGACATCGCCCAGCACCTCGAACTGCGCCAGGATGTCGGCCAGCTCGAAGCGGAGCTTCTCGATCTCGTCGTCGTCGAGCCCGATGCGGTAGACACGGGCGACGTGCAGAACCTCGTCTCGGCTCAGCGGCATGGGCGACCTCACGGAAGGGGGTGCGGGCGGGCGGCCCGGACGGCAGCGGTAGTGTACCAGAGGGCGAGAACGGGGAACAAGGCGCGGGGGGTCGTGCGGACGGCCTGTGGTATCCTGAGGCCGGCTTGCGGAAGACCCAGGATCGGACGGGAGGGCCAGCGTGCCGGAGCAAGAAGCGGACGCGATGGCGGGGGACGACCGCCACGTCTTTCACGAGGGCGATATGGTGCTCCTGATCGACCGGAAGAGGCGCCGGTACCTCCTGCGGCTGAAGGACGGTGACTCCTTCCACACCCACATGGGGATACTTCCGCACGCGAACCTCATCGGGCAGGGAATCGGCGCGAGGATCAATGTGGGGGTACACCGGTTCCTGGCGCTCCGGCCGACTCTGGGCGAGTACATCCAGGAATCCAAGCGAGTGACCCAGATCATCCAGCCAAAGGACCTGGGCACGATCCTCATGGAGGCGGACATCTTCCCCGGCGCGCGCGTGCTGGAGGCGGGGCTGGGATCGGGCGCGCTGACGCTGACGCTGCTGCGGGCGGTGGGTCCCACCGGGCGCGTGTTCTCCTACGAAACGCGGACCGAGAACGTGCCGCGCGCGCTTCGGAACATCCACGCCGTCGAGCCGAACACCGAGAACCTGGAGGTGCGCGACGCGGACCTCTACGAGGGCATCGAGGAGCGGGACCTGGACCGCGTGGTGCTCGATGTGCCGGAGCCGTGGCGCGCCCTGCGGCACGTGGCGGAGGCGCTGGCCCCCGGCGGCATCCTCCTCTGCTACCTGCCGACGATTCTCCAGGTGCACCGGCTCGTGGCGGGTCTCGACCGCAACCCGGTCTTCGACCTGGTCGATAGCTTCGAGGTGCTGCAACGACCCTGGCACGTCACCCAGCAGAGCGTCCGCCCCGCGCATCGGATGGTGGCGCACACCGCGTTCCTGACGACGGCGCGACGGTGCCAGCCGCGGCCCGTCGCCGCGCTCGACGAGGCGGTCGGTGAAGCGGACGACGCGGACGACCCCGACAGCGCGGACGACGACTAGCGATCATCCCCCTGCACCCTTCCTGGCCAGTCCTTCACCGCCCCGGTGAAGGACTGGCCAGGAAGGGTGCAGGGGGATGATCGCCAACCTAGCAGCCCGCAACCCCGATCGACAAGCCCGCAGGAGGACGCGATGCAGCGGGGCGAGGCGCTCCAAATCCTGGACGAGCACGTGAAGACGGAGAGCCTTCGCAAGCACCTGCTGGGAGTGGAGGCGGCGATGCGCGCCTACGCTCGCAGCTACGGTGAGCCGGAGGAGCCGTGGGGGATCTCCGGGCTGCTCCACGACTACGAATGGGAGGTGTGCCCGACCCCGGAGGACCACCCCACGTTCGGCGCGAAGCTCCTGCGAGAGCGGGGGGTGCCGGAGGAGATCGTGCGCGCGGTGCTGTCCCACGGCGACCACACGGGCGTGCCCCGCGTCACGCTGATGGAGAAGGCGCTGTACGCCGTGGACGAGCTCTCCGGGTTCGTGACGGCGGTGGCGCTGGTGCGGCCCAGCAAGAGCCTGGACGATGTGGACACACGGGCGGTGCGCCGCAAGATGAAGGACAAGGCGTTCGCCCGCAGGGTGAACCGGGACGACCTCACGCGCGGCGCGGAGGAGCTTGGGGTGGACCTGGACGAGCACATCGCGTTCGTAGTGGAGGCGCTGAAGCCGGGGGCGTCGGCGCTGGGGCTCGCGGGGTAGGGCAGGGCGCGCCCTGCACCCATTCTGGGGGAGTGTTGCCAGCACCCCTCTCGGGAGAATCCTCCGTTGGGGGCGCCACCAGTGTCCGGCGTCCGTGGTGAGCCTGTCGAACCACGGACGGGAAATTGGTCCGCTGAGAGCGGAGGCGCTGAAGCCAGTGGCGTCAGCGCTGGGTCTCGCGGGGTAGGGGAGCAACAACGCGGGTGCCTGCTCGACCGTAAGGGGACCACGCATTGACTCGGAGCATCTCCGCAGCTTAACTTTGGGCGCGAAGTGTGGAAAGGGTTTTCCGGCCTGCGAAACCCGCCGAGACGATGGCGGCAAGGAGGCTAAATGAGCACAGCAACCAGCGCCTGTGTGCGCTGCGGCACGGCGACACCTGAGACCTCAATCAAGTTCTGTCCGAAGTGCGGAACACGAATCGTGCGCCCCGATGAATCGCCATTGGCCGTCGTGAGCTTCAGGTGGCTGCTATTCGTGCTCATCCTCGCCCAAGTCGCCGGGGGCCGTCCTTGTTGTGCTGTTCGGCGGCACCCCGGCTGATCTCCTCGTGCTGCAGGTCTTTCTTGCGGTGTGGGCACTCTTCATCATGCGACGATACAGGCTGTCGTCGTGGGCGCTCCTTGGGAGAGTGCCACGGGGGTACAACTGGAGCGGCGCGCTCCTTCTGGTGCCCGCAATGATCGCGTATGCGGTCGGGGCGACGGCGGTTGTGTACTACTCCTTGGCAACATTGGACAACGACCTCGCGGCATCGCTGCTGTTCGAGCCGCTGGAGGAGTCGATTGCCGGCTTCTTCACCGCCGCCGTCTTTGTGGCCCCAATCGTCGAGGAGGTGACTTTCCGCGGTCTGCTCTTTGGGACGCTGGCTGAGCGGTGGGGCAAGACTGCGGGGATGGTTGTGTCGTCGGGACTGTTCGCGATCCTCCACCTGGACCCAATAGGCGCGTTCGTCTTCGGCCTAGTTGCGTGCGTACTGTATGTGCGAACAAGGACGCTGCTCGTGCCCATGGCCGTTCACGTGCTGTACAACCTGCTGGTCGCCCTCCTGAGTCTCAGCGGGCTCAGCGACAGCCAGACACCGACGGATTGGGCCGAGTTCTGGACGCAATTCCAGTACTATGGATTCATTGCCATGCTCGTCTCGTCACCCGTGGTGTTCGGCCTTCTCGGACGATGGTGGCCTTCCAGGGAAACTGAAATGCCGTACAGGGCCAATAGCCGGGCTGAGATGCCGCAGGAGCCCACTGCTTGAGCCACCCATCCGGTGGCGTCGGCGCTGGGGCTCGCGGGGTAGGGGGGCAGCGTGGCACTGAGAGAACGACCCTTGGCAGAGATCACAGAAGCTGACCTTGCCCGGTTGGTGGAAGACGGCGTAGCGGAGGGCCGCGACCTTGAGTACAAACGTCAGCTACCAGGCAATCTACCAGAGGATAGGCGGGAGTTCCTTGCGGATGTCAGCTCCTTCACGAATTGCGTTGGCGGCGACATTGTGTACGGTGTCATTGAGGAAGAGGGGGAAGCCAAGGACATCTGTGGAATAGACATGCCGAACCCAGATGGTGAGATTCTGCGCTTGGAGAATCTCCTACGCGACTCTATCCAGCCCCGGATTCAGGGCATCGGGATCCAACCAATACCGTTGAGCAACGGCAGGCATGTCCTGATAGCCCGGATGGCGCGTAGTTGGGCGAGGCCTCACGTGGTGACCCATGGTGGGAACCAACGGTTCTGTTCCAGGAACTCGCGCGGCAAGTACCCCCTCGACGTGAACGAGATCAGGTCTGCCTTCATGGGAAACGCCGAGATTGGGGAAAGAATCCGGAACTTCCGCCTCGATAGAATGGATGCGATTGCTTCGCGCGGCAGCCCGGTCACCCTCGTGGGTGGTCCACAGCTACGCTTGCACATTGTTCCGTTCACAGCGTTCGAGGCCGGTGCGCAAGTTGACATTGCGACCCTGAGCACATACCCCTACCGGGAGTTGTTGGCTCCAGTGGGAGCAATCGGGTTTTCTGATTCCCGCCATAATTTCGATGGCTTCTTGACATATAGCCTGGATGCAGCACGTGCGGCACTGTACTATCTGCAAGTCTTCCGCAACGGGGCCGTAGAGTCATCCACAGCGACTCTGTTCGGAAGCACGTCTGATCGTGGCTCATTCATCTCAAAGACCTACGAAGGGAGTGTGATTGAGGCGACAGAACGCTTCTTCTCCTTACAAGAGAGACTTGGAGTAGATCCACCCCTTGCCGTGATGCTGAGCCTGATCGGCGTGAAGGGGTATCACATGGATGTCCGTGACGCCTTCCTTGACGACGTGTATCCCATTGACCGTGATAGGTTGCTGGTGCCGGAGGTCATAGCGACGAGCTTGCACGAAGACGTTGGTCGTCTGCTCAGGCCCGCATTTGACACAGTCTGGAACGCTGCGGGGTGGCCGCGGTCGCTGAACTACGATGATGAGGGGAATTGGCGGCCTCGGCGCTAGGAGTCCCAATGACAGGCCCGGTTCGCTCAGGCCCGGCCCCTCGCCCGTCCCCATCACTCACCCCGCGCCGCTCTCCCCTTCCTCCCCCAGCAGCCGCATGACCTCCTCAAGGTCCTTGTCGCCCCGGCCGCTCAGGTTCACCAGGATCACCCGGTCCGGCCCTCCCTCCCGGGCCAGCTTCGCGGCGTGGGCCAGGGCGTGGCACGGCTCCAAGGCGGGGATGATCCCCTCGGCGCGGGAGAGCAGCGAGAAGGCTTCGAGCGCCTCGGCGTTGGTGGCCGCGGCGTACTCGGCCCGGCCCGAATCCTTGAGGGACGAGTGCTCCGGCCCCACGCCTGGGTAGTCCAGGCCCGCCGAGATGCTGTGGGTCTCCAGCACCTGCCCGTCATCGTCCTGGAGGAGGTACGAGAACGACCCGTGGAGCACCCCCGGCCGGCCGGCGGCGAGGGTCGCGGCGTGCTCGCCCGTGTCGAGGCCCCGGCCAGCGGCCTCAACCCCCACCAGCCTGACCTCTGGATCGCTCAGGAAAGCGGAAAAGACGCCGATAGCGTTGCTGCCGCCGCCCACGCATGCCACCACGTCGTCGGGCAGCCTGCCCTCGAGCGCCATCATCTGCTCCCGCGCCTCCTGGCCGATGACCGATTGGAAGTCGCGCACCATCATCGGGTACGGGTGCGGCCCCACCGCGCTCCCCAGCAGGTAGAAGGTGGAGCGGACGTTCGCCACCCAGTCGCGCATGCACTCGTTGATGGCGTCCTTGAGCGTGCGGGAGCCGCTGTCCACGGGCTGGACCGTGGCTCCGAGGAGGCGCATCCGGAAGACGTTGGGGGCCTGCCGCCGCATGTCCTCCGTGCCCATGTAGACTACGCACTCCATCCCGAGGACGGCGCAGGCGGTGGCGGTGGCGACGCCGTGCTGCCCCGCTCCGGTCTCCGCGATGACCCGCCTTTTGCCCATGCGCCGCGCCAAGAGGGCCTGGCCGAGGGCGTTGTTGATCTTGTGCGCGCCCGTGTGGGCCAGGTCCTCTCGCTTCAAGTACACGCGCGCGCCGCCCCACTCGCGCGTCAGGTTCGCCGCGTACGATACGGGCGTGGGACGCCCCGCGTAGGTGGTCAGCAGCCGGTGGAGCTCCCCCTGGAACCCCGGATCCGCCCTGGTCTCCAGGTATCCAGCCTCCAGGTCCTCAATAGCCGCCATCAGCGTCTCCGGGACGAAGCGCCCCCCGAAGCGACCGTACCGCCCTCGCTCGTCCGGCGCCCCCTCAGCCTGGGGGGCGACGTTGCTAGCCATGCCTCGCCTCGCTCCCTCGGGCGGCCTCGACGAACGCCCGGATTCTTTCAACGTCCTTGACCCCGTCGGTCTCGACACCGCTGGACACGTCGACGCCGAAGGGGGCCACGGTCTCGATGGCCGCGCCAACGTTCTCCGGGTTCAGCCCGCCCGCCAGCAGGAAGCGGTGGCCAGCGGCGGCCAGATCGCGCGCGATGGTCCAGTCGAAGGTGTGGCCCGTGCCGCCCCAGTCCCCTGGCGTCTCCGAGCGCCGGTCGAGTATCGCCAGGTGGCCTGCGTCGGCCACGGCGCGAAGCCGCTCGTCCAGCGCAGCGAGGAAGGCGTCGCGGCGCGCGCCGCTTCCCTCTGGCGCTCCGATTACCGGAACGACTTTGAGTATTGGGCGCTCGATCCGCGCCCAGTACTCGGGCGGCTCGTCGCCGCATAGCTGCACGGCGTCGAGCCCCACCGCTTCCGCGACCTGGTTCACCTCCGAGGCTGGCTGGTCCGCGAACAACCCCACAAGCAGGGCAAGCCCTGCACCTAAGCTGGCGCCAAGGTCGCGCGCCACCCTGCTCTCCTCGTTCTGCGTCAGTGGTCCCGACGCCACGTGGGTCTCCCGGAACGCCCGTGCCATCTCTCGGCCCTGTTCGGGCGTGACCTGGCGTCGCGCTCCTGGCACGAAATTGATGCCCAGGAGGTCGGCCCCCGCATCGGCGGCGGCGAGCATGTGGGGGAGCTCGCGCAGGCCGCACACCTTCACCACGGTCACGATGTCCCCTCCGTCGGGGACACGCCGGCGGTCCCCAGCAACTCCCGGACCCGCGCGCCGGGATCCGCCGAGGTGACCACGGCCTCGCCGACCAGCGCCGCGTGGACGCCCAGACCCCGCAGCCGCAGCATGTCGTCCCGCGTGGATATCCCGCTCTCGCTCACCAGGATCCGCCCCCGGGGCACGCCCCGCGCCAGGGCCTCCGTGACCGCCAGGTCGGTGTGGAACGTGCGCAGGTCGCGGTTGTTGATGCCGACTACCTCCGCGCCCGCATCCACGGCCGTCGCCAACTCGGCCTCGTCGTGGACCTCCACCAGGCACTGGAGCCAGAGGCCGCGGGCCACGTCCAGCATCTCCCGCAGCCCCGCCGGGCCGAGGACCGCGACGATCAGCAGCGCAGCGTCGGCCCCGTGTGCGCGGGCCTCGTAGAGCTGGTATGGGTCGAACAGGAAGTCCTTCCGCAGCACGGGCGTGGCGTGGGGCGTCACCGCCTCCTTGACAGCCGACAGGTGATCGAGCGTGCCCTGAAAGTGGGCATCGGTAAGCACGGAAATCGCGGCGGCCCCGCTCTCGGCGTAGGTTCGGGCGAGAGCAGCGGGGTCGAAATCGGCCCGCAGCAGCCCCTTCGACGGCGACGCCTTCTTGACCTCGGCGATCAGCCGCACGCCGCCGCCCATGAGCGCGCCGGAGAGGTTGAGGGGCGCGGGTATCGTGGCGATGCGCCGCTCCAGCTCGGCCTGAGGCAACGCGGCCTTGGCAGCCGGCAGCACCGCTCGCTTGGCTTCGACGATTTCGTCCAGGATGGTGGCCATGCTTTGGTTACGCCTCCGCCCGCTGGCTCGTCTCGGCGAAGTCTCGCAGCTTCTGGAGAGCCGCGCCCCCATTCAGGATCTCCTGCGCCATGCGCACCCCGCCCCGCAGGTCTTCCGCGGCCCCGCCCACGAAGAGCGCGGCTCCCGCGTTGAGCGCGACCGCGTCGTGGAGCGGACCCGGCTGGCCTCCGAGCACCCGCTCCATGAGGACGCGATTCTCCTCCGGCGTTCCGCCCTTCAGCCTATCCGTGGGAACCGAATCGAGCCCGAACTCATACGGGGTGATCAGATAGTGGCTGACCGCGCCGTCGGAGACCTGCCACACGTTGGTCGGGCCGCTCAGCGTGATCTCGTCGACCCCGTCCTCGCCGCACACCACTATCGCCCGGTGGGTGCGGAGGTGGAGGAGCGTGTCGGCCATCAGCCTTCCGAGCCTGGCGTCGGCGACCCCGAGGACCTGAGCCTGCGCCCCGGCGGGGTTGGTCAGCGGGCCGAGGACGTTGAACACCGTTCGCACGCCGATCTCCCGCCTTGGCGGACCGGCGTGGCGCATGGCGGGGTGGAACGTCTGGGCAAACATGAAGCCGATGCCCACCTCCTCGATGCACCGCTGGACCCCGGCGGGCCCCAGGTCGATGCGCACGCCACACGCCTCCAGGACGTCGGCGCTGCCGCAGGTGCCGCTCATGGCACGGTTCCCGTGCTTCGCCACTTTGAGCCCCGCCGCGGCGGTCACGAGGGCGGCGGCGGTGGAGATGTTGAAGGCGCCGGTACCGCTGCCCCCGGTCCCGCACGTGTCCACGAGCAGGCCGGGGACCTCCACGCTCAGCGCGTTCTGGCGCATCGTCCGGGCCATGCCCGCGATCTCCTCCGGCGTCTCTCCCTTCATCCGCAGGCCGACGACGAGGGCGGCGATCTGCGCCGGGGTCGCCTCCCCCGACATGATCTCGCCCATCGCGGCGGATGCCTCATCGCCGGTCAGCGACCGCCCTTCGACGACGGCCCCTATCGCTTCACGAATCATTTCTCTTCCCCTTGGGTCCGATTCGCCTGGCTCGGACCGGCTCAGGCCAGACCGAGAGTCGCCATCCCCCGCTCATCCTGAGCTTGTCGAAGGACGAGCGGGGGTGCGCTCCGAGTCTGTGGAGCGCCCTGCCCGTTCGTGGTGAGCCTGTCGAACCACAGCCAGGGGATGTGGCCCCCCTGGCCCCTACGTCGCTATCCCGCCTCCACCGCCCTGCGCGCGGGCATGTTCAGGAAGTTGCGGAGGATGTCCTTGCCCGTCTCCGTCATGATCGATTCCGGGTGGAACTGGATGCCCTCGATGGGGTACTCCTTGTGGCGCAGCCCCATGATCAGGCCGCTGTCCGTCCACGCCGTGACCTCCAGCGAGTCCGGAAGGCCTTCCCGGTAGACCGCCAGCGAGTGATACCGAATAGCCTCCAGGGGGCTGGGCAGGCCCTGGAAGATACCGCGCCCGTCGTGGTGGATCGCGGACGTCTTGCCGTGCATGATCTCCCCCGCGCCGCCGACGTGCCCGCCAAAAACTTGGCCGATGCACTGGTGGCCCAGGCAGACCCCGAGGACGGGCATCCGCGGGCCGAACTCCCGGATTACGTCATTTGAGATGCCGGCCTCGTTGGGCGTGCAAGGCCCGGGCGACACCACGATTCGCTCCGGCGCCATGCGCTCGATTGTCGCGAGGTCGATCTGGTCGTTGCGGTGCACCTCCACCTGCGCCCCCAGCTCGTTGAGGTACTGGTAGAGGTTGTAGGTGAAGCTGTCGTAGTTGTCAATCAGCAGAATCACGGTCGTTTCTCCTTTTCCTGTTTGTCGTAGAAGCGGCTGCGGGACTACTCTCCTCCGCCCGTGGTTCGACAAGCTCACCACGAACGGGAGGGAGCTCACTACCAGCGGGAGGGGGCTCACCACCAGCGGGAGGGAGCGGGGAGTTCCGCTCGTCCTGAGCCTGTCGCACCACGTAACTCACGATGCGGACGGCGCCCCGATCGGACGACTTCGCAATTGGGGGGAGGGGGTGCCGGGAGCCCGCCTCCGGATTGGGTGCAGGGCACGCCCTTCCCGCTCACCCTGAGCCTGTCTGTAAAGACCGGAGACAAGGGTT
>CAYTEC010000047.1:0-3689 GCA_964436745.1 uncultured Dehalococcoidia bacterium
AGCGTAAACCATGTCTCCGAACATGTGTAACCCTTGTCTCCGGTCTTTACAGCCGGTCGAACCACGAACGCCCTACCCACGCGGCCGGTTGTGGGCGTTTCCCCGCTTCGCTATACTTGTGGCGCGCTTCCCGTTCGTCTGAGCGACCCCGTCGCGCATTGCCCACCGGCGGTCGCTCTCTCGCTTGGGGCTCTCGGGCAGGCATCGGCGCGCGCCCTGCCCGCGGACGCCGCGCCTAGTTTGGGTGCAGGGCACACCCTGCCGCTCCGCCGCAATCCTCTGGAGGCAGATCCGTGCCCTCGGGACATGCAGCGCTGCTGCGCAGACACGGGGGCTACCTGCTGGCGATGCTGTGGTCCAGCACCGACGGCAAGCTGTGGGCCATCGGCGGTGACGGGAAGCCCTTCCGGCTCAGCCGCCCGCAGGTGGTCTGGGAAACCGATCTTCCGCTGGACGACCCCCGAGCTCCAGGGTGGGTGCACGAGTGCGAAGCCCTCGCCCCGGCGGTGGATCTGGGTGAAGTGTGGCAGGTGGTCCAGGGGGAGGTCCCATGGCTTTCCCTGGCCGACTTGGGGGAGCTTGTGTGGGGGCAGGCGCTGGACGGGCCCCGCACGGGGGCGCTCCTGCTCGCGCTGCATGCCGGGCCCGTGTCCTACTTCTCGGTCCAGGACCGGACGCTGGTGCCCCGCGCGCCGGACGACATCGAGAGCCAGCTCCTCCGTCAGGAAAAGGCCCGCCAGGCCGCCGGTGAGGAGGAGAGCTTTCTCCACTGGCTGGAGGGGGTGGCCGAGGCCCCTGAGTGGTCCCCACGCCTCCGCGACTGGCTCGAGGCCGTGCGCCGGTACGCTATCCACGGCGAGTCGTCACCCACGGCGCGGCAAGCCCGCAAGCTTCTGCGCTCAGTGCAGCCCGACGCCAGCGACCGTCTGCGCGTCGCGTTCGAGGCGCTGGTGCGGCTGGGCGTGTTCCACGAGGACGAGCCACTGGGGCTTCACCGGCTCGGCGTTCCTCTCTCCTTCCCGCAGGAAGTGCTGGACGAGGCAGAACGGCTTGCCGCCGTGCCTCTCTCTGCCGAGGGACGGCGCGACCTGGCGTCGCTGGAGGTCTTCACGATCGATGAGGCCACCACGGCCGACATGGACGACGCGCTCTCGGTCCAGGCGGCGGGGGACGGCTACGAGATCGGCATACACATCACCGACGCCGCCTCGCTGGTCCCCGCCGGGGGCGAGGTGGATATTGAGGCCCGAGGGCGCGTCTCCAGCCTCTACCTCCCCGAGCGCGTGATCCCAATGCTCCCGCCCTCGCTCTCCACCGGGGCGGGGAGTCTGGCGCCGGGCGTCAGGAGGGCCACCCTGAGCCTTCTCGTCCGGGTGGACGGGGAAGGCCGGATCGCGGAGTGGGAGGCGACGCCGTCGGTGGTCGAGAGCAGCGCCAAGCTTAGCTACGAGGAGGCAGACGCCGCCCTGGCCGATCTTGGCCACCCGCGGTCGGAGTCGCTGCGGGCGCTCGAGCGTGTGGCGAACGGCTGGCGGGAGGAGCGACTGGCGAGCGGGGCGCTTGAGATGGACCGGCCGGAGGTGAAGGTGACGGTGGATGCCGAGGGTCGCGTGGAGGTCTCCGTCGTCGAGCGTCCCACGGCGTCGCGCCGGCTGGTGGCCGAGTTCATGATACTGGCGAACCGGCTGTTCGGGGAGTTCTGCCGCGACCAGGGAATCCCGTCGATCTACCGTACGCAGGACCCGGTCAGCATGGAGGGGCTTGCGGAAACCTCGGTGGCGCCGGTGAGACAGTACCAGATCCTCCGCCGCATCCGAGCCGCCTCGGTGAGCGGATCGCCCGGTCCGCACGCGCTCTTGGGGCTGCCGGTGTACGCCCAGTCCACCTCCCCGCTCCGCCGCTACACGGACCTTGTCGTGCAGCGCCAGGTGGCCCACTTCCTTCGGCACGGGGTGCCCCTGTACGACGTGGACGAGGTCGAGGAGATTGTGCACCAGGCCAGGGAGCAGCTACGCGACCTGGCTCGCGCGGAGGGCGACCGGAGGCAGCACTGGCTCCTCAGGTTCCTTTCGGCGTGCATCGGCGAGGCGTTTCCGGCCGTGGTCCTGGAAATACGGGATCGCCACGCCCTGCTGGAGCTGGAGAGGCTGATGCTGAGGACCACGGTGTACCTGGGGCCCGTTGCCGCGGTGGGCGACACGGTCCCACTGCGGCTCCAGGAAGTGGACCTGTGGCGGCGGCAGGCGTTCTTCACCTATGAGCCTGACCGGGCCTCGGTTTCCTCAGAGGGCGTTTCCCCGTAGCGATTCCCACTGCCGCGCGCTCCAACCGAGCTACGAACGGCGCCGCCACGGGCACTCCCGCAAAGGCCGGGCGACGGCGGGAGTGTGAAGAGTCCTCCCGCCGCCGCTGTGGTGTCTCTACGAACGGCGTCGGTCGCCGGGCTCCACCGGGTAGCGGGAGCGGACTTCATCGAAGGTCATCCCCTCGGACCGGAAGAGGCGCTCGTCGTACAGGATGCGCCCGGTGAACGTCTGTGGGTCCTTGGAGCAGATCAGCGCGGCGGCGTCGCCGATGATCTCGCCGCTCATCCGCCAGCCGGCGTACACCGGCTCGCCGTCGCCCATGCTGCGGAAGTAGTGGCCGCCCTCGCTCCACTCGCCGATCTCCGGGGAGAGCGAGTTGGCCGCGATGTTCCGGTCGAACACTTCCGCCGCCAGGCCCTGGGTCATGCGCTCCAGGGCGGCTTTGGTGGCGCCGTAGCTGCTGCCGCCGGTGCCCGCCTGCTTGTACGGACCCTGGCCGGGGCCGACGGACCCCCCGGACGAGATGTTGACGATGTGCCCCCACCCGTTTTGGGTCATGTGAGGGATCGCGGTGCGGCAGAACATGAATGGCGCCCGCACGTTGACTCGGTACTGCAGGTCGAAATGTCGGGACTGCATCTCCATCAGCGACCCGGGGACCAGAATTCCGGCGTTGTTGACCAGGATGTCCAGCTTGCCGAACTGCGCGACGACCTTGGCTACCGTGTCCTCTATCTCTTCGTCTCTGGTCACGTCGCACCGCATGGCGATGCCCTTGCCGCCCGCCGCTCCCACCAGCTCCACGGTGCGGCTGAGCGAGCCAGGAATGCGGGAATCGCCCTCGTTCTCCGTGCGGGCCGTTGCCACAACGGTGGCGCCCTGCTTGCCCAGGCTTATAGCGATGTCCTTGCCGAGGCCGCGACTTGCTCCGGTTACGATCGCCACTCTTCCGTCAAGCGTGCCCATGGCCACCCCCCTTTACGTGCTGTTGGTGAGACGGGCCACAGTATAGCGGCGCGCCTCGGCGATGACCAGCGGGTGCAGGGCGCGCCCTGCACCCGCTCTGGGGGCGCCCGGACGGGCCCTCTATGGAACGATTCGGTGGCCCTCCCGGGAAGGATGCTGCGGGCGGGCAGGTGGAACAGACGCGGAGTCAAGGGGGGCGGAGCCCATTTGCCAGTGGTATGGAGGGCCCCATACCCGATCCCACCCCCTTCCTGACGAGGAAGGGAGTGGGGGGATGGTCGAAACAGGTTCCTGGTCAGCCCGTTAGGGCTGACCCCTGTAGATGACCGTGTCGGGCTGGCAGCCCACGCGAACCGGAAGTGGTTTCCGTGGGGCACCTGGGTGAGCTGGGCGCCCTCTAGGGGGCCGCTGACCGCC
>CAYTEC010000047.1:3789-16023 GCA_964436745.1 uncultured Dehalococcoidia bacterium
GTCCATGACGAGCCGGTCTCGGTGTCCAGGAAGCCGGACTCCGTGGAGGCGAAGGTGAGCGCCTGCCCGTCTATGACAGGGACGAAGACGTTTGTGGAACCCACATCTCGTCCGCCTGGAAGCCAAAAGGTATCCAATGCTGATGCAGTGCCTGACTGGTGGAACGCTACTGCCTCCAGGTCGCCCAACTCGAAGGGAATGACGCCCTCTTCCGTTATCAGCGAGAACGGTATCGCCAGGGAGAGGCCGTCGTGGTCCACGGCAAGCACGCGCTCCATGGCCTGGAGGCGGGCGTCATCGGGGCCTCGGTAGAACACCATCGGCTTGTCCCGAGTGTCGTAGAAGCCGTAGGGGTTCTCGCCGTAGCGCCGGGAGTGACCCGTGTCCCGCGATAGGACCGTACCCTCAGGGTGCTCCGACTTGAAGTCGCTCCAGGCCACAAGCGGCGCGGGTATGAACGTGAGCTGACCGCCCGTAAGGTCGCCGATGATGGCTTCCCCGGTGAGCTGCTGCCACCATGACTCCGTCTGTCGGTCGTACATGACCAGGTCGCTCAGGCGCAGCTTTCCGGTGGTGCCGAAGTCCAGCATCCGACCCTCAAACCGCCGGTCGAACACCAGGGCGGAGTTGCACAGCGGGCAATAGGTGACGGTGGCCGGCACGCCGCCCAGCTCGTCATTGACGATCTCATGCCAGATCAGGATGTGGAGTGGGTATGCGCGCGACTCGCCGCCCAGGGTCAGCGCTAGGACCGGCTCCCGGTCCTCCATCCACTCGTTGGCCTGCTGGACCGTGTCGTGCTTGGGCTCGTCGATGGCCGGGATGCCGTCCTTGGGCGGACCGCCGGAGGCGAGCTCCAGGTAGGAGATGCTGCGCTTGTCGAAATTCGTGCTCCACTCCTCGGTGGTGAAGCCCGGCCGGTCTTGGATCACGTTGGGGTCCTCACGTGACTCGATCTCCGGCCTGGGGAGCGCGGGGACCGCGGTTGGGGGTGGGAAGCGGGTGGGCTCACCCAGCTGAGCGACGGCGGTGGACGGGGCCGCCGTCGCGGAGGCCCCGTCCACCGGGCCTGCCGCGCACGCGGCGCTCACCAGCCCAAGCCCGGTTGCCAATGCCATCAGGCTGAGACGACGATTCCACTGCATCCGAGGCCACCTCCGCCGACCGATTCCCGATAGCCGCGAGATGCCGCCTGGGATTCCCCGGCGGCGCCGCTTCTTGTAGAGTCAGATGCGGCCGCCCGGCCAACGGTGCCGACTAGCGTCGGCCTTGGGTCGCGAGTGGGCCACGGGGTTCCCGTGTGGGCGCTGCCGGGCGCCGACGAATTCTTGACGTCCCTTTGGCCGCTGCCTATACTAAACGCCGTCGGGATCCTGTCGGAGCCCACCGTTGACCGCTATCTAGGGCGGATCGGTGGACATCCCCTCCCCTCGCCCCGTCTCGGTGGCGCGGGCGATGGGCAAACGCCAGGCTCGACAGCCAGAGCCGGGCCCCAGTAGCTCAACGGTAGAGCAGGCGATTTGTAATCGCCAGGTTCCGGGTTCAAGTCCTGGCTGGGGCTCCACCCACCGCGTCCGACGGATATCGGCGTGCGTGGCAAGCGGGACTTGGCGTGTCAAAGGGGGCTATGTTACACTAAGGGGCCGTCGGAGGGGTGGCGGAGCGGCCAATCGCACCAGACTGTAAATCTGGCGTCCGGAAGGGCTTCGTAGGTTCGAATCCTACCCCCTCCAGTCCCCTGAGCGGCACGAGTACAACACCCAGGGCCCACATAGCTCAGAGGCAGAGCACGTTCTTGGTAAGAACGGGGTCGTCGGTTCGACTCCGACTGTGGGCTCCAGACATCCCGAGAAGGAGTGAGCGTCGATGGCCAAGCAGAAGTACGATCGCAGCAAGCCTCACATCAACGTGGGAACCATCGGTCACGTGGACCACGGGAAGACCACCCTGACGGCGGCCATCAGCCTCACGCTGAGCAAGCAGCCGGGGAACTCCACAAAGTTCCTGGCGTACGACCAGATCGACAAGGCGCCAGAGGAGAAGGCCCGCGGTCTCACCATCTCCATCTCCCACGTGGAGTACGAGACGGATTCGCGCCACTACGCGCACGTGGACTGCCCCGGCCATGCTGACTACATCAAGAACATGATCACGGGCGCCGCCCAGATGGACGGCACCATTCTGGTGGTGAGCGCGCCCGACGGTCCCATGCCCCAGACCCGCGAGCACATCCTGCTGGCCCGGCAGGTGAACGTGCCGGCCATCGTGGTGGCCCTCAACAAGACCGACCAGATGGATGACCCAGAGCTACTGGAGTTGGTGGAGCTGGAGATCCGGGAGCTCTTGACCAAGTACGAGTTCCCCGGCGACGAGATCCCCATCGTCCGCGTTTCCGCGCTCAAGGCCGTGGAAGGCGACGAGGAGGCCCAGCAGCAGATCCTGGAGCTCGTCAAGGCCGTGGACGAATACGTCCCTATGCCCGAGCGCGACATGGACCGCCCCTTCCTGATGCCCATCGAGGACGTGTTCGGCATCAAGGGCCGCGGCACTGTCGTCACCGGGCGCATCGAGCGCGGCATCGTCAAGGTCGGCGATGAGGTGGAGCGGATCGGCTTCGGGGAGACCAGCAAGACCATCGTCACCGGCATCGAGATGTTCCACAAGCTCCTGGACGAAGGCGAGCCCGGAGACGCGGTCGGGTGCCTTCTGCGGGGCGTCACCCGGGACGATGTCGATCGGGGGCAGGTGCTGGCGAAGCCCGGCTCCATCCGCCCCCACACGGAGGCGTCGGCGGAGGTCTACGTGCTCGGCAAGGACGAGGGCGGTCGCCACACCCCCTTCTTCCCCGGCTACAAGCCCCAGTTCTACATCCGCACCACCGACGTGACAGGCGAGATCGGCCTGCCGGAGGGCGTGGAGATGGTGATGCCGGGGGACAACATCCAGATGAGCATCAAGCTCCAGTCGCCGGTGGCCTTGGAGAATGGGCTCAGGTTCGCCATCCGCGAGGGCGGCCGTACCGTGGGCGCCGGTGTCATCACCGAGGTCAAGGACTGAAGAACGGATTGGATGGAGCGGCATGGCCAAGAAGGGTGACCGGGTATTGATCACGCTCCAGTGCACCGAGTGCAGGGAGCGCAACTATCGCAGCGAGAAGAACCGGCGTAAGGACCCCCAGCGGTTGGAACGCCGGCGCTACTGCAGCCGATGCCAACTGCATCGGTTGCACCGAGAGGTCAGGTAGCCTCCGTGGCTCGTCAGTCAGTCGGGCCGACACCGTTTAGGCAGTCCGCGACCGCCGCGCGCCGCCGTCTCTTCCGATGGCGTTTTTTCGCGGAGGTGTGGGCGGAGCTGGCGAAGGCCGAGTGGCCCACGCGGCAGGAGGCTACCCGCCTGACGGGTATCGTGATCGCCCTGGCCGGCGTGGTGGCGGCGATCCTGGGAGTGGTGGATCTCTTGTTCAACACGGTGGCCAGAGTCCTTCTGGGGACGTGACGTAGGGCACGGACGCGTGGAGAGTGCGGTCGGTATGCAAGAACAGCTTGAGGACCAGGTAGAAGAGCAGGTTCAGGTGGAGGACGTGGACCCCCACGCCACCGAAGGTCAGTGGTACATCGTCCACTGCTACTCGGGGATGGAGGACCGCGTCAAGAAGAACCTGGAGCAGCGGATTGCCTCGATGGACGTACGCGAGAAGGTCTTCGAGGTTGTGGTGCCCACCGAAGAGGTTGTCGAGATCAAGGAGGGGCGCCGCACTCCGAAGCGAGAGCGCCTGCTGCCGGGCTACGTCCTGGTCAGGCTGAACATGGATGACGAGAGCTGGTTCGTGGTGCGCAACACCCCGGGCGTGACGGGCTTCATCTCCGCGGACGAGGAGGGCGAGCGCCGCGTGCGTCCCCTCCCTCTTACGGAGAAGGAGGTGGCGGGGATCTTCCGCCGCATGGAGGCATCCCAGCCCCGGGCAAAGGTGGGCTTCTCCAAGGGCCAGAACGTCAAGATCACCGATGGGCCCTTCCAGGAGTTCATCGGGGTCGTCGACGAGGTTTCCACGGACAAGGGGAAGGTCAGGGTGCTCGTGTCCTTCTTCGGCCGCGAGACCCCAGTGGAGCTCGACTTCCTCCAGGCGGAGCGCATAGGCTAGCGTGGACTCGGACGGACAACTACCGGGCGCGGGCCTTTCCCGTGCCCCAATTGGGAATGGACCATGGCAAAACGTGTAAGGGCAGTGCTGAACATCCAGATTCCCGCCGGTGAGGCGACCCCGGCGCCGCCCATCGGGCCGGCTCTGGGACAGCATGGCGTCAACATCATGGGCTTCATCAAGGACTACAACGCCAGGACGGCCAACCAGAAGGGGAGCATAGTCCCCGTCCAGCTCACGATCTACGAGGACCGTTCCTTTGCCTTCGTCACCAAGTCCCCTCCCGCGTCGGACCTGCTCAAGAAGGCCGCCGGCCTGGAGAAGGGGAGCACCGAGCCGCGACGGCAGACCATCGGCCAGGTGACCCGAAAGCAGGTGGAAGACGTGGCTCGGGTGAAGCTGGCCGACCTGAATGCCGTGGACATAGAATCCGCGATACGGATTGTGAGCGGCACGGCACAAAGCATGGGAATCCGGGTCATAGAGGAGTAACGTGGCTACCGATCCTTCTCTCAAGAAGCGCGGCAAGCGATATCAGGATGCCGTGGGCCTGCTGGACCGCGAGCGTCGATACGATCCACGGGAAGCCCTGGACGCCCTGAAACAGTCCTCCCGCGTAAAGTTCGACGAGACCGTGGAGCTTCACGTCCGCACCGGGGCGGACCCCCGCCACGCGGACCAGCAGATCCGCAGCGTGGCGATGTTGCCATACGGCACCGGCAAGGAACGTCGTGTCCTGGCGTTCGTCCAGGGCCCTGCGGTCGCCATCGCCGAGGAGGCGGGGGCCGACTTCATCGGCGACGACGAGACGATCCGGCGCATAGAGCACGAGGGGTGGGTCGACTTCGACGTGGCGGTGGCGACCCCGGAGATGATGGGGCGGATCGGTCGGCTGGGGCGGTTCCTGGGACGCCGCGGTCTCATGCCCAATCCCCGCACCGGCACCGTCGTCCAGGCGGAGGATCTGCCAAACATCATTCGTGAGTCCAAGCAGGGTCGCGTTGAGTTTCGCATGGACCGTTCCGCGAACATCCACGCCCCCATTGGCAAGCTCAGTTTCGAAACGGACGCCCTATTGCAGAACCTCGCGGCGGTAGTGGAGGCGATCACGCGTGCGCGAGCGGATGGCATCAAGGGTAGCCTGTACCGGAGCATCCACGTCACGTCCACCATGGGTCCCAGCATTGAGCTGAGCATCGCGGACGTGGAGTCGATCCAGATCGAGTAGGAGGACCGGCCCTCAGGCAAACGAGACCGGCAACGGCGGCGGGTTCCTCCGCAGGTCGTGGCCGAGCACAACTGATAGGCAGGTGCCGAAGACCGCGGGAGGCCGCAAAGGCCTGTAAAGCAAGCGCGCCCGCGCAGGTGTCGCAACGAGTGAATCGGTGCGCCCCGGTCTCGGCCGGGGCTTTGTCGTGGCCGGTGCCAAGCGCTAGGAGTGGGAGATGCCATCAAAGAAGAACGTGGAATCGGTGGAGGGGCTGAAAGAGATCCTGAGCCGTAACCCGGTGGTCATTGGGACCGGGCACACCGGCCTAGGAGTTGCCGCCATCACGGAGCTGCGTCGCGGCTTGCGGCAACGGGGGCTGGAGTATCGGGTCGTGAAGAACACCCTCGCTGGCATTGCCGCCGACGAGCTGGGCAGGCCAGAGATCCGGGAAGTGCTCCAGGGCCCGACGGGCCTGGTGCTTGGCGATGGCGATCCCGCCGAGATCGCCAAGAAGCTCACTGAGCTTCTGCGCGCGTCTCGGATCGCTCTGACGGTCCAGGGAGCCGTGGTGGAAGGGAAGGCGATATCGTCCCAGGACGTGACCACCCTGTCGACCATGCCGCCGAAGCCGGAGATGGTCGCCACGCTGCTGGGGCAGCTGGTGGGGGTGATGGCGCGGCTGGTGACGTCGCTGAACGCCTCGGGGCAGGGCCTGGCGACGGTGTTGAACGGTCCCTCCAGGGGGCTTGCCACCGTGCTCCAGCGGTCCACGGAGCGGTAGTCGGCAAGGGCGAGCGTGACCATACGGGGCCAGGCGCCCCAATGAGCAGATCAATGGTGAGTAGTAACACAGGAGGTGCAACGTGGCAGCGACCAAGGAAGAACTTCTAGAAGGTATCGTGCAGCTATCGGTGCTGGACGTGTCGTGGCTCGTGAAGGAGCTGGAGGACAAGCTGGGGGTGTCGGCTGCGGCCCCCATGATGGCAGCCGCTCCGGCAGCCGCCCCGGCCGCGGCTCAGGCGGCAGAGGAGGTAGAGGAACAGACGGAGTTCACCGTCACCCTTGTTGACTTCGGCGCCGCCAAGGTCAACGTCATCAAGGCAGTGCGAGAGGTGACCACGCTGGGCCTCAAGGAAGCCAAGGACCTGGTTGAGGCGGCTCCGACCGCTGTCAAGGAGGCCGTCCCCAAGGAGGAGGCCGACGAGGTCAAGTCCAAGCTGGAAGCCGCGGGCGCCAAGGTGGAGATCAAGTAGGCTGTCACGACCCCCGTACCGCGACCGCTCGGTCGCGGCGCGGGGGCCTCGGGTCGTCTGGAGACGGGGGGAGGTGGCGATGAGCCGCCGAAAGAACCTCGAGCGGGTCCAGGCCATGAAGCGCCAGAACCCGGACTACAAGGGTTTTCGAGGATACGAAGAGGAGCCTACGCGTCCGGGGGACACGCCGCTGGAATCCGTCAAGTGCACCGTGTGCGGACGGAAGCGGAACGTGCCGGTGGGCGTGGCAGAAGAGCAGCGGGACGCGTACGTCTGCGAGACGTGTCGCGAGGAGCAAGAGGGCGAGCCTCAGGGCGAGCCGCAGGTCGAGGTCGAGGCGACCGCGGAGCAGTAGCCGCGTCCCCGCCGTCGCTTCCCCTGGGAGCGACGGCATGGCGGCAGGACCGCTGGGTGAGAAGATGGCATGAGCGAGCCGGAGCCTTCCATCACCTATCAACTTCGCATTCGTGACCTCCCCCAGGGCGAACGACCCAGGGAGCGTCTCAGGGACAGAGGTCCCCAGTATCTCAGCAACTCGGAGCTGCTCGCCATCCTCCTGAGGACGGGAACGGCGTCCGAGAACGTGGTAGCGCTGGCCACTCGCCTCCTGGCCGCTGCCGGCGGCCTCGCGGGCCTGGCGAGGGCGAACTTCCAAGAGTTATTGCTTGTGAAGGGGCTTGGCGACGCCAAGGTCGCTCAGGTCATGGCCGCTCTGGAGCTGGGGAAGAGGCTCGCCGCGCTGCCCACGCCGGACCGTCCCTCTGTTTCATCTCCGAAGGATGTGGCTGACCTGCTGACCCCGGAGATGGCCTGGCTCGACCAGGAGAGCCTTCGGGTGGTCCTGCTGAACACCCGAAACCAGATCATCTCCGTCTCGGAAGTGTATCGGGGCAACGTGAGCAGCGCCGTGGTCCGCATCGCCGAGGTGCTGCAGGGCGCCGTGCGCGAGAACTGCCCCGGCATCATAGTGGTCCACAACCACCCCTCCGGGGACCCCACGCCCAGCGATGAGGACGTCCGCGTAACCAAGCAGATCCGGGAGGCCGCTCGTCTGCTGGACATCGAGCTGATGGATCACGTGATCGTCGCGCAGGGCCGATTCTTCAGCCTCAAGGAGCATCACCTGGGGTTCGACTAGTTGCCCCAGCGGGCAGGAGGCGAGGCCGCCATGGCCTCCTGTCCACGAGGTTCGTAGCCCCGGGCTTGCCCCTCGACCTCGACCCCCGCCCCTTCCAGCGCGCCGCGGGCAGGCGCGCTCAACCCTCGCGCTCCAGGAAGTCCAGGAGGAGGTTGTTGAACTCCTCCGCCCGCTCCATCTGCGGCCAATGCCCGCATCCTGGGATCACGGCCAGGCGGACAGACGGGGCGTCGCGGGCGGCATCGACGGCCTGGGTCACAGGGAAGACCCGGTCCTCCTCGCCCCACACCACCAGCACCGGCGCGGAGAGCCCCGCCAGTCGATCCTCGAACCGGACGTGGGGCCGGACTCCCCGGAAGCCCACGCCGTGGCGCAGCATCCTGAGCACCGCGCGCTTCGCGCCGGGTGAGGTGCGCACGCGCGTAAGCTCGTCGGTCAACTCGGGCGTGATGAGGTCGCGTCCCGAGAATACAACCCGCAGCATTGCCTCCGCGCCTTTCGCGGAAGAGCGCTCAAGGACCTCCCCCAGCAGGGGCACCGACATGAGGCGAAGGAATAGGGAGACCTCTCGGCCTAGGCCCGCAGTGTCCACCAGGACCAGGTGGCTCACCCGATCCGAGTGCTCCAGCGCGGCGCGGAGCGCGATGAGCCCGCCCATCGAGTTGCCGACGAGGGCCGCGGTTTCCAACCCCATCGCGTCCAGGAAGCCGGTCACGAAGTCGACGCCCTCATCGAGCGTGTAGGCCATGCTAGGCTTGGCGCTGTCGCCGTGACCGGGGATGTCGACGGCGTACACCGTGAAGCGAGCGGCGAGGGGCATGATATTGTCTCGCCAAGCGACGACCGAGGCGCCGAGCCCGTGAAGCAAGACGACCGGGGGCCCGTTGCCCGCTACCACGTAGTGGGCGCGAATGCCGTCCACGTCCACGTAGCCGTGGGATCCCGGGACTGGGCTGAGCGGCTTCTCCGGCATGGCTCCAATCACCAGCATTGCTTGGTGGGGCGACCGCAGCGTACGCCGCTTCGATCCGCGGTGGCGGGCTTGGGCGGGCCTAGGGCTGGCTGCCTCCGAACACGGTGCGCTTCTGGTGGGTGAGGTAGCGGCGCGCGACGAAGCTCAGGGGCTTGCTGGCGACGCTGAACTTGTCATAAAGTAGATTGAAGAGCTGGGCGATCTCCAGGGCCTTGGCCGTTGGGTGCTCGCCCGCCATGCGGTAGAACCGCCGCCCCTCCTCTTCATACTCCTCCAGGCTCCGGGCCGCCCTTCTGGAGCTCTGGGGCGCGAGGCTGGGGCCGCCGGTGCGGAGCGAGGTCGCGCGCGCGTGCTCCGGGAACACCCCGAGGTTGAAGAGACAGACGTCCCCGATCCGCTTGTAGTAGGCCAGGCGGCGTTCGTCGTCGGCCGTCGCGCAAAGACGGATCAGGCCGTCGATGTCCATGTCGTTGAAACGGACCTTACGCCAGATGCCCCTCCGCACCCGCACCGGAAGCACGTAGCTCTCGACGCGCGTGAACGATGCCAGCAGGTCCGTCAGGTACTCAAGAACCGGCGGCCGGCCCAGCAGATCCACGACCTCTTTCGTGTCGAAGACAGGGATCGTGTCCCGCCCGGTCCGCTCTACAGTGTGGGTCACCTGCTCCAGTTCCTTCAGTGCCTGGGTCAGCAGGACCTGGAAGTAGAGGACCGGGGAGATACGCGCGAGGACCTCCTCGCTGGACGTCACGAGTTCTGCCACGGGATCGCTGGCGATGAACGCTTTCCTGAAATCTTCGTCCTCACGGGCGATCTCGACCAGCTTCGCTTTGTCGGAGTGGTCGGGGGCGGCCGTGTCCACCAGAAACTCCAGATCCCGCTGGGACAGACGGAGGGAGCCCGAGGCCAGTCGCCGCACCCGCTCGGGGTCGGTGCTTCGATAGCGCGGCTCGCGGTTCATGGCGGGCATGGTACACGGCGGAAGTGGCGCGGGCAAGCCGGCTGGGGGCCGGGGCGCCTGGAGGCGGGAGAGGACCAGGCGGTCCTACATCAGAGCGAGAATTACGACCGCGACGAGCGCCGCCAGCCCAACCACGAACCCCGCGATGCCGAACCAGGCGGCCAGTTTGGCGTAGCGGATCACGCGGTCGACATCCTCCTTGAACTGGGCAGCCGCCTGTTCACCGATCTGGGAGACCAGCTCGTCGCGCCGGCCCCGCATCCAGGCTCCCAGGCCGAGCGTTTGTCCAATCCAAGCCCGAGCCTTCGCGCCCTTGTCCACTTCAGACCCCCTGGTTCCAGGCGGGGCAGCTACCTTTGCGGGAGACATGTTAGTGTGGCTCCAGAACGCCGTCAACCGACCGCTCCTGGCTCCCAACAACCATCAGCCGTTCCCTCCGCCGTACGCGGCGTCCCAGAACGCCGCCTCGTGCCGAAGGCACGCGACGAAGGTGTCTTCGACACTCTGGCGCTCGGTCCCGGCGAGCGCCATCTCGTCCAGCGTGCGGTGGAGCCACCCGACGAACTCCGCGAACCCCTCGTTGGAGTGGATCTCCACCCACGCACGGTACGCCGCGGTCCGAGGGATCGCCCCCGCCTCGACCAGTCGGGTGGCCCAGTCCAGGTAGGTCCCCTCGGTGACGGCTAGGGCCGCTATCGCCGCCGGGTAGCCACCATCGTGAGCCGCGCGGACCATCGTGTCGCCGAGGGCATGGGTGACCGGCGCGGGTGCGATGCCCAGGTACGCCTCTGGGCCCATGCCCCACTCGCGGAACGTGTCTCGGAACAAGGACTCCTCGCCCTCCAGCACATCGTGGAGGAAGGCGGTCAGCCGGCGGGCGGAGTCCAGGTCCGGGGCGCCTGCGATGGCCAGTCCCACAACCCGCACCAGGTCGCGCAGGAAGACGTAGTCCTGGAGGAAGTAGCGCTGGAACGCGGCGAGCGGGAGGGTGTCCGCCCCCAGCTCCAGAACAAAGGGGTGAGTGACCGCCCGTTCCCACAGCTCGTGGTGCGTCTCACGCAACTCTTGGAACACGCCCATGCCGTGGCCCCCCTACTCGGCCCTGCTGAGCTCCTCGACGAACCGATTGGTGAACGCCACGGCCGGGTCGACGCCAGCGGGAAGGTCGCCGCTTTCGATCATCCACTGCGTGAATACGCGCCACCGCTCCGCCGACTGCCACCCGAAGGCTGGGACGCCGTCGCTCCAGAGGGGAGAGAGCCGCCGGATGCCCTCCTGCTCCAGCACGGGGTCCACCTCCGGGTTCGCCTTCACCAGCGTCTTCACGGCCGCGTCCACGTCCGCGGCGGCGTCCTCGTAGCCCCGGAGGACCGCGCGGAGGAACCGCTCGACTAGATCGGGGCGGTCACGGACCGTCTCCTCGCTGGCCACCAGGACCAGCTCGTAGAAGTCCGGGACGGACCACTCCTCCATGCGCAGGATCGTGACCTCCTCGCCCTGCTGACGGATGAGGATCGACTCGTGGACCCAGTACGCGCCGACCACCGCGTCCACCTTGCCGCTCAGCAGGGCGGGCACCAGGTCGAACCCCACGTTGACCATCTCTACGTCCGCGAAGTCGCCGCCGTCGCCCTCGACCATGGTCCGCAGGAGCGGCACGTTGGTTGGGATGCCCGGATAGCCCACCTTCCTGCCCACCAGGTCCCGCGGCCGCGCGATGCCCGAGCCCCCGAGGGCCATCACGGAGTTCAACGGGTGCTGCACCAGCCCCGCGATCGATACGACCGGCACGCCCGCGGCTCGGGCCAGGAGGACATCGCTCTGGTAGCTGATGCCGAAGTCGTCCCTGCCCGCGCCCACCGTCTGCAGGACCGTGGAGGGGTCGGAGGGCGTGTAGATGTCGACCGCGAGGCCCTGGTCGTCGTAGTAGCCTTTCTCTTCGGCGATGAACAGGCCGGTGTGGTTCGCCCACGGATACCAGTCCAGCGCCATGCTCACGCCGACCGCAGCGCCACCAGCAGGCGCGGGTGGCGCTGCGATCGGCGTATGGCTCGGCGTGGAACTGGGTGTGGTGTTCTCCCGCAGTCCCTCCACGGTGGTGTCCCAGGCACTCAGCAGGACCTCGGGACGGAGGCAGTAGGCGTCGATCTCCCACGCCACGACCTCCAGGTCCCTCTCCAAGCGACGCGCTTCATCGCCAAGAGGGCCAGAGGTGACACCGCGTAGCGCTACACTGCCGGGGCCGCCGACCGGTCTTCTCAGCGCAGCGCCGAGGTCCTCGCGCCGCTCCAGGGCGTCCCGGCAGAGGATGAGCTTCGCGTCCCCCAGGGACCGCTCCTGGCTCCACCACTGGGCGGCGTAGAGGCTCCCGACCAGGAGAAGCACCGCGAGCCCCCCAAGGATCAGCCGCCGTCGTGTGAACATCGGCGCCCCCTCTCGTCGTGTCAGCGCTACAGAGGAGCAATCACGTCCACCAGCAAGCCGACCGCTATGAGGAGTACGACCACAACGAGGATTGCCAGGACGCCAAAGACGATGGTGCTTCCCAAGTCACGGTC
>CAYTEC010000047.1:16033-16332 GCA_964436745.1 uncultured Dehalococcoidia bacterium
AGCCCGCCCGCCAGCTCCCGCGGCCCCCCGAGTTCTGCCGCGACCTGGGCAATCTCGGGGTCGTACCGCCCGAACGACTGGATGGGTTGCTTTCCCTCCCGCGCCATCTTCGTCAGCGTGGGCGACATCTCCGGATTGGCCCCCCCGAAAACGAGCAGGAGCATTAACATAAGGACTATCCCGCCGACGTAGCCTACTACCGCACCGCACCAAGACCCACAATGCTTGGACCGACACGGTACGGGCGCGGTTCCTGAGCTCGGCGTGCCACACGTTCATCGACTTCGTCGTGTCCGTCT
>CAYTEC010000048.1:0-15919 GCA_964436745.1 uncultured Dehalococcoidia bacterium
TCGTCGGACATCGTGTGGTAGGAGTTGTCCCAGTCCATCCAGTAACCCAGGCGGATGGACTGCTCCGTCTGGACGGCGGCGAACCTGCGAACGCGCTCCTTGCACAGCTCCACGAAACGATCGACGCCGTACGCCTCAATGTCGCGCTTCGACTTGAAGCCAAGCTCCTTCTCGACCTCGACCTCGATCCACAGCCCCTGGCCGTCGAAGCCGTTCTGGTAGCGCTGCCGGTACCCCCGCATGGTCTTGTACCGCTGGAACATGTCCTTGTAGGTGCGGCCCCACGCGTGGTGGACCCCCATGCGGTTGTTGGCTGTGATGGGGCCGTCGATGAAGGAGAACCGCCGTTCGGAAGCGTCGTTGCGGTGGAGGTACTTCTGGATCATCCCGGTGGCGCCCCACCATTCCAGGATCTCCCGTTCCAGGGCCGGGAAGTCCACCTTGGGGCTGATCGCCTTGAACATAGGAGGCTGTCTCCTCATCGGGCTTGGCGTGGGTCGATGCCGCGGGTCGATCGGTGGCCGGTGCAACGAGCGGGGGGCCGCGCCGCCGGACGGCGGCGCTCGACGACAGGGATGCGACGAGAGCCTGTCCCCGTGCCGACCGTATCGGTCAGCCTATCCAGCGCTGGTGGGGCTGTCAAGCTGCGCCCGCGGGACCTTGGCTCCGACGAGCTCCGTTGTCACCACAATGCGCTCGTCGTAGACGAAGCGGGGCCAGCAGGTGACCAGCGTGACCGCGCGCTCCGACGAATCCTCCAGCCGCAGCTCCTCTCGCGGGATGACTTTGAAGTCCCGCACACGGTAGAGGAACTCTCCGTCTTCGCTATCGACGATCACGTACACGGTCCGGCCCTGGCGCAGCAGATCGTGGATCTCCGGGAGTTCGGCGAAGATCGAGCCTTCGCCGCGGATGGGGCTTTCCAGGTGGCCGAAGAGCCAGCTGTTGCCGACCTCACCGGGGTTGGCGCTCTTCGGGATGTGTCCCACCACCTGCGGTGGAGTCTGGTACTGGCGCGCGTCCTCTAGGTCCAGGATTTCCAGCTGCATGACCTCCGAGTCGAGGCCGATGGCGGGGATGCGGACCCGCGTCGGCTTGCCGAGCCCCGAGGCAGGCAGCGACGCCTCCGATACGGGAATGAACCCCGATGCCACCTGCCGGTCAGCCAGAGCCTCGTCCCAGATGGGGTCCGCTCCCACGATGGGCGCGACGAACCCGGACCCGTTCCCCTGATCTCGCTCGATAGGGGCCTGCGTCAGGTTCGGCTGGGCGGAGGCCAGCGGTGGGACCGAGATGTCGTCCAGCCTGTTGCGCGCGTAGCTCACGTAGCCGAAGAAGCCGGCGGAGACGGCGATCATCGCGACGCCGAGGCCCGCCAGGGCCAACGCCCCCCACCAGCGTCCTGTTCCGCGCCTCAGGTTCGTCACGGCCGACCTCGCCCAGGAAACATGGGTCTCATCAAGCATCGTAGCACGAGGCGCGGGCGAGAGGCGAGAAGCGAAGCGCCGGGCGAGCGACGGATCCACGGAGGAAACAAGAACACGGGGGACCGCAGGCGCGCAGGCCGAGCGCTGTAAGGTCATAAGCGAACGACCGGGCTGGCTCAGCGCTTGCGCGCGAGGCCAGCCCGTACTGACTCCGTGGAGGCACTCGGAGCGGCGCCCAAGAGCGGGCGACCGGACCGACCCGCTATCGCATCCTGGGGACGTGGGTGGCCCCGTTGCTGATGGGCTCGTTCAGGTAGACGTCGCCGTTTCGGATCTTGATGTTGAAGCCGCAATCGGGGTTCGTGCAGACCCAAGCCTTGTAGTGAATCGGCGCCCCCTGGCTTCCGAAGTCCGACAAAGGAACCAGAGCACCGTCTTGGCATTGGATGCAGCTTGGCAGTACGGATGTCTCCACGGGATCCTCCTCCCAGTCCTCACCACTTTGATATTTCTCGTTTGTGAAGCATAACACGAAGTTGGGGGGTCCTACAAGATAATGTCCGGGCAGTTACCGCTCGAAAAGGGCCATCTTGTCCGGTCCGCGGAGCACCGATCGGCGGCTCTCGGGGGCCGGCTCAGCCCGCGTCGGACTCGCTCGGCGCTCCCCCCAGGGGGGCTCGATGCAGCGTGCGGTACTCAGCTCCCTCCGGCAGGAGAGTGCTCTGTACCAGGTCCACGGCCGTGATCGGCGCCGGGACGCCCTGGGGCCATGAGAGTCGCCGCAGCGCCTCGCCGGCAAGCCTCCGTTGGGCGGCGCTCGCTCCCTCCCGCAGCCGGGCGAGGGTCAGGTGCGGCGTGAGCGGGCGGCGGTCGGGCGGGTGGCCTAGCGGCGCTAGGGCCGCCTGTACCGCGCGGTGCAAGGACTCCAGCGGCCGCAGGTCGCCCGCCAACCCCACCCACAGCACTCGCGGCGCCTCCAGGTCCGGGAAGCCTCCGACCCCGCGAATCTCCACATCCGCGGTGGACGCACTCCGCGCCGCCCCCGTCAGAGCGTCCGCGATGAGCGGCACGCGGTCGGCGTGCGTATCCCCCAGGAACTTGAGCGTGAGGTGGATGCCCTCGGCGCGCACTGGGTGCAGTCCTTCCAAGGAAGGACGCATGCCATCGATCCGGAGCTCACGGAGGGCGCGGACCAGGGCGGCGAGCGCCTCCTTCGCCGCTTCGGGAAGCTCCGCGGCCACGAACAGGCGCAGCGTTTCCCCGGAAGGGCGCGCCCGTGCGGTCTGCTCCGCCCTTCCCATATCCCCCTCAGACCTGCGGTGCGCTGACCAGGCCCAGGAGGCGTGCCACGTTTCCCCCCAGAATCAGCGCGGCGTCTTCGGGCGAGAGGGCGCTATCGCGCACCTGGCGCAGCATCCGGGCGTGGCCCACCAGTGGGTAGTCGGTGCCGAAGAGGGTGTGGTCGGCCCCCACAAGGCCCGCGACTGTCTGGAACACCCTCTCATCGTACAGGAGGGGGGACGCCGCCGAATCGAAGTAGAGGTTTCCGATGGCCTCGGCCACCTCCGGCATCAGTGCGTAGAAGGGGAGGCCCCCGCCCCAGTGAGCAGCGATGATGGTGTTGTCCGGGTGCGCCTGTACGAAGCGGAGGAGCCGTTCGGGGGTGGTCGAGCCCTTGCCCGCATAGATGTGGCCCACGGGCTCAGAGGCGTGCGTCAGGACCGGCATGCC
This sequence comes from uncultured Dehalococcoidia bacterium, assembly GCA_964436745.1. GTDB lineage: Bacteria > Chloroflexota > Dehalococcoidia > Lucifugimonadales > UBA1127 > CAYTEC01. Next base: position 3,159 of record CAYTEC010000048.1, read on the forward strand.
CAGGCGCCGCGCCAGCGCCATGAGCGGCCCCAGGATCTCCTGGTCGTCCAGGGCAAACCCTTGCGTGTCGGGGTGGAGCTCACCGATCCCCCGGAGGCCCGCGGCCGCGCACCGCTCGGCCTCGGCCAGTGCCGCCTCGCCCCACCGGGGGTTCACGCCGCAGAAACCAAAGAGCCGACCGGGGTGGCGCATGATAGCTTCCGCTACGTAGTCGTTGGCCTCGCGAGCGAGATCACGGTCCTCCCAGCCGATGCTCACCGCCACGGCCGCGTCCAAGCCAGCCTTGTCCAGGGCGGCCACCAGATCCTCGGCTGAGGCCAGTGTCGCGCGTGGGCTCGCGTACATCTCGCGAAACGTGACGTCACGCCGGAGCAGGTCATCACGCCGCTCTCGGAACGCGGGGGGGAAGATGTGGGCGTGGGCGTCAACGAGCATTCGTGCACCACTTGGGAGGGGCTGCGGCGCGAGGGGTGGGGGTCACGGGCCTCCGGCGGCGGCAAGCAGCGCGGGCATGTCCTCGTGCCGGTCCAGCAGGTCCGCGAACCGTTCGACCTTGAGGGGGCTATGGACCGAGGCACGCTCGCCGACCGTGCCCAGCGCTTCCATCACCTCCAGTGTCGGGCCACCGACGAGCATGGCGGGGACCTGCCGCAGCCCCGCGTGGTAGGTGGCGTACTGGACCGGCTCCCGGCCTCCCGTGAGCACCAGGCACGCCGTGGAGGTCTCCAGGGCGGCCATCTGGAGGTCAGGGCGGTCGCCGCGGACCAGCACGGCCTTGTTTTCCCGCCGCGAGAAGACGTACGCCCCGTTGTCCAAGGGAGAGCCCCCGACCATGAAGTGCTCCACCAGAGACCGGAGGCCTGCCCCTGGGTCATCGAGGTCGTCCAGGACGCGGAACGCGGCCCCCAGGTGCTCGGCGACCTGGGCGACACTCGGCGCTGCCATGCGTCGGTCCTCTGGCACGATTCCCAGCACGGCAAGGCCGCCGCCCTGGAGGGCCGGGGACAGCCGGGCCGTCGCATCGTGGATGGCGTGGTGGGGCACCCGGTTGATCACGACCCCCGCGAGCCGGTTGCCGTACCTACGCCTCGCGGCCGCCGCCGCCGCATCGCTCAGGTCGCGTCCGTAGTCCAGCACCAGCACCACGCGCGCGTCCAGCGCCGTCGCGATGGACGCCGATGCCAGGGCCCACGGGTCGTGGTCGTCCAGGCCGTCCAACCCCTCGACGATGGTGGGCTCGCGTCCCACGGAGGCTGCTGCGACCCGCTCTCGTACGCGGTCCGGCAGGGTCGTGTCGGCGGAAAGCGTATCGAGGGTTACCGCGAGGGGAGGCGCCTCAGTGTTCGGAGCGCCCGGGACGACTTGTTGGAACAGAGCTACGTCTGGGTCCGAAGCGGCCGCCGCGTTGGGGCGAAGGGGTCGGACCAACACGGGCCGTCGGCCTGCCCCCACAAGGCGAGAGGCGAGCGCGGCGGCCAGTGCCGTCTTCCCGGCGCCAGGGCGGTTCCCAGTGACATACAGGACGGCCAAGCGAACCTCCGAATGCCGAGTTCCGGCCGACCGAGCGGCGCAAGTGCCGCGACACCCTCGAGCGGCCCGGCGAACCCGGACCGCTCGGGGGGCTCCATCGGCGCCGGGGGGCGCCCCCTGGGCGCGGAGCGGGACTCTAGGGCTGGAAGATCTGCGGCCCGCCCTTGAACTCGCTGTCCAAGAGGTCCCGCGGGCTGAGCGATGCCAGTGTTGCCAGGTCGTCGTCTTCCGTTTCCGGATCGTCGCCGAGGAGCCCGGCCAGCTCGTCGCCGCTCTCTTCCGGCTTCGCGAGCTTGGCCTCTTCCTCTTCCTCGAGGGCGGCCATGTCCCCACGGGTGGGGATCAGTCGGCCGATGATCACGTTCTCCTTGAGTCCGGATAGCCGGTCCACGGTGCCGTTGATGGCGGCCTCGGTCAGGACGCGCGTGGTTTCCTGGAAGGAAGCGGCGGCCAGGAAGCTCTCTGTGCTCAGGGACGCGCGGGTGATCCCCAGGAGGAGCGGCGTGGCACGCGCGGGCTCGCCGCCCTCGGCCATCACCTTACGGTTGATCTCCTCGAAGACGAACCGGTCCACCGGCTCGCCCGGAAGCATGCCCGTGTCGCCCTGGTAGTCTATGCGGATCTTGCGGAGCATCTGGCGGACTATGGACTCGATGTGCTTGTCGTTGATGCTCACGCCCTGGGAGCGGTACACCCGCTGGACCTCCTCCAGGATGTAGTCCTGGACGGCGTCCTTCCCCTGGATGCGGAGGATGTCATGGGGATTCTTTAGACCGGCGGTCAGCTCCTGGCCCGCGGTCACCTGATCCCCGTCCTTCACGGTGACGTAGGCGGTGGGCGGAACCACGTAGGCCCGCTCCTCCTGTTCCTGCCAGACCACCGCGACCTTGTCTGCCGACACCTGAACCCGGCCTGACATCTGAGCCGCGAGACTGGGGATGCTCTGCTCCGAGGCAGCCTCCCCATCGGCCGGGCCGGTCACAGCCAGCGCGGTGCCGGGCTCCACACCGTCCCCCTCTTGGACCAGCAGACGGTGCCCCGGCTCCAGAGGGTGCTCTTCCCTGAACTCTTCCACGCTCGACACGCGAATGCGCCTTCCCTCTGGGCCCTCGGTCACGTCGGCCGTGCCGTCGATCTCCGCCAGGATGGCAAGGTTCTTGGGCACGCGAGCCTCGAAGAGCTCCTCCACCCGCGGGATGCCGCTGGTGATGTCCACTCCCGCGACGCCCCCCGTGTGGAAGGTCCGCATGGTCAGCTGCGTGCCGGGCTCGCCGATGCTCTGGGCCGCTATGATGCCGGCGGCCTCCCGGAAGGCGATGAGCTTGCCCGTGGCGGGCATGATCCCGTAGCAGAGGCGGCAGATCCCTCGCCGGGCCTCACAGGTGAGGACGGAGCGAAGGAGGATCTCCCGGACCCCGGCCTCCCAGAGCCGCTGGGCGTGGGCGAGGTCCTCGATCGTTTCGTCGCGGTCCACCAAGATCTCGCCGGTCTCGGCGTCGGCGACCGGGGCCGCGACGATGCGCCCCACGAGCCGCTCGGGGAAGGGCGCCACCAGGTTGTTGCGCTCTTTGTTGAGGTCATGGCGTATCCACACCCCGTCCAGCGTCTCGCAGTCGTCGGACAGCGCGATAACGTCCTGGGCGACATCGATCATGCGCCGCGTCAGGTATCCGCTGTCGGCGGTCCTCAGGGCCGTGTCGGCCAAGCCCTTGCGAGCCCCGTGGGTGGAGATGAAGTACTCCAGCACGCTGAGCCCCTCACGGAAGCTCGATTTCACCGGCACCTCGATCAAGCGGCCCTTGGGGTCTGACATGAGGCCCCGGATTCCCGCCATCTGGGTGATCTGGCTGATGTTTCCCTTCGCGCCGGAGTTGGCCATGAGGGCCACGCCGCCGAAGGTCGACAGCGCCTCCTCGATCAGGGTCTTGATCTTCTCGCTCGCCTCCGTCCAGATCTTGATGGTCTGGTCGTGCCGCTCCTCCTCGTTCACCAGCCCGCCCTGGTAGTTCGCATCCAGCTGCTGGACCTGCGCCTCCGCCGTGTCCAGAACCGTCGCTTTCCCCTCCGGGACCTGCAGGTCGTTGATGCCGATGGTGATGCCGGAGACGGTGGCGTAGTGGTAGCCCAGGGTCTTGATCCTGTCCAGCGCCGCGGAGGTCGCCTCATTGCCCAGCGCGTGGTAGATGGAGGTGACCAGGTCCTTGAGGGCGCCCTTGTCCATCAGCCGGTTCCAGTGCGTCGGGTCGTCCGCCAGCTCGGGGGGCAGCAGCTCCTGGAACATGAGCCGACCAGCCGTGGTCAGCACCGGCTCGGACGAGCCGTTGTCCCCGGTCCCGCCCAGCACTGTGATGGGCGCGCGCAGCCCCACCATCCCCAGCTCCTGCGCCAGCCGCGCTTCGTCCGAAGAGGAGAAAGCCTTGCCGGCGCCGACCGCCTCGGGGTCTTCCGTGGTCAGGTAGTAGCATCCCATGACAATGTCCAGCGTTGGGGCCACCAGCGGCTCGCCGGAGGCCGGCGAGAGCATGTTGTAGGTGGCGAGCATGAGCTGCTTGGTCTCCCGCACCGCGCGCCGGGAGAGCGGGACGTGCACGGCCATCTGGTCCCCGTCGAAGTCGGCGTTGAACGCGGTGCACACCAGTGGGTGGACCTGGATGGCGCTGCCCTCGATTAGCACGGGCATGAACGCCTGGAGCCCCAGCCGGTGGAGGGTAGGGGCGCGGTTCAGGAGCACCGGGCGGTCCTTGATGACCTCCTCCAGCACGTCCCACACCTCGGGCCGCACCTGGTCCACCGTCCGCTTGGCGCTCTTGATGTTGTGGGCCTCTCCGGAGAGCACCAGCCGATGCATGACGAACGGCTTGAACAGCTCCAGCGCCATTCGCTTGGGGAGCCCGCACTGGTCGAGCCGGAGCTCCGGCCCCGCGACGATCACGGAGCGCCCGGAGTAGTCCACGCGCTTGCCGAGCAGGTTCTGACGGAAACGCCCCTGCTTTCCGCGCAGGAGGTCCGAGAGCGACTTTAGCTTGTGGTTGTGGTTGCCGGCGATGGCACGGCCCCGGCGCCCGTTGTCGATCAGGGCGTCCACGGCCTCCTGAAGCATCCGCTTCTCGTTCCTGACGATGATCTCCGGCGCTTCAAGGTCCAGGAGCCGCCGCAGCCGGTTGTTCCGGTTGATGACGCGGCGGTACAGGTCGTTGAGGTCGCTGGTGGCGAACCGTCCGCCGTCCAGCTGGACCATGGGTCGCAGGTCGGGGGGGAGGATGGGCAGCGCCGTCAGCACCATCCACTCCGGCTTGCACTGGCTCTTGCGGAACGCCTCCACGACTCGAAGGCGCTTGACGGCCTTCTTGCGTCGCTGGCCGGAGGTGGATCGCATCTCGATGAACAGGCCCTCGCGCTCCACATCCAGGTCAAGAAGGCGGAGGAGGTTCAGGATGGCCTCGGCCCCCATGCCGGTCTTCACTACCCCAGGGTAGTGGTCGGCCATGTCCCGGTTTCGCGCTTCCATCAGGAGCTGCCGCGTTCGCAGACCCTGGAGGACGTCCATCCTGGTCTGGAACGTTTCTTCCATCTGGGCAACTTCCACCTGGCGCTGGGCCAGCAGCTTGGCGTCGTCGGCAGGCTGCTCGGCTTCCTCGCCCTCCGCGGGGGCCTCGGCCTCCGCTCGCGCCTCACGCAGCTGCTCCTCCCACACCTGCCCAAGCTGCTCCAGCTCGCTCTGGCGCTCCTGATCCAGGGTTTCGATGGCGCGTTCGCGGGCCTCCTCGTCCACCTCGATCACAATGTACTGGGCGAAGTAGAGTACCCGTTCCAGGTTGCGGGGCGACAGGTCCAAGAGCAGCCCCAGGCGACTGGGGATGCCCTTGGAGAACCAGATGTGCGCGACCGGGGCCGCCAGCTCGATGTGGCCCATGCGCTCGCGGCGGACCTTGGTCCGGGTGACTTCCACGCCGCAGCGCTCGCACTTGACGCCCTTGAAGCGGATCTTCTTGTACTTGCCGCAGGCGCACTCCCAGTCCTTGGTTGGACCGAATATGCGCTCGCAGAAGAGCCCGTCGCGCTCCGGGCGCAGGGTGCGGTAGTTTATCGTCTCGGGCTTGGTGACCTCTCCGTACGACCAGATGCGGATCTGCTCAGGCGATGCCAGGGAGATGCGTATTGCATTGAAGTCTGGCCCGCTCTGTACCATATGGTTGCTCCTCTTTCCGGTCCTGTGGGCATCTTCTCCAGGGGTTCACCCGCGGTCTGTTGGCTCCGGGCGGCGCCCTGCCGATGGCGGCCTTGTCGGCCGCTACTCCATGGCCTCCGCCTCATCCGCGCTGTCCAGCTCCGCCGCTTCCTCCGTGGCTACGAAGGCATCGTAGTCGCCGTCCTCCACCAGGGCGTGCTGAGGGAAGGTGTCCTCCAGATCCGAGTCCTCCTCGTCCCTCAGGAGCTCCACGGAGAGGCCCAGGGCCTGAATCTCCTTGAGCAGCACCTGGAACGACTCTGGGACCCCGGGCTGGATGATGTCCTCTCCTTTGACAATGGCCTCATACGTCTTCTGGCGTCCCACCACGTCGTCCGATTTGACGGTCAGCATCTCTTGGAGGTTATGGGAGGCGCTGTAGGCCTCCAGCGCCCAGACCTCCATCTCACCAAAGCGCTGGCCGCCGAACTGGGCCTTGCCCCCCAGGGGCTGCTGCGTGATGAGGGAGTAGGGCCCGGTGGAGCGAGCATGGATCTTGTCCTCCACCAGGTGAATCAGCTTCATGATGTAGATGTACCCGACCGCGACGGCCTGGGCGAAGGGCTCGCCGGTCCGCCCGTCGAAGAGGCGCATCTTGCCCATCACGGGCGGCGCCATCTGCTGCTCTCGGTTCAGACGCCTGGACTCCTGGAGCATGGCGAAGTCCGTCATCCCGGACGTGTCGATGCCTGCCTCTTCCTTGAGCCATATCTGCATGCACGCCTTCCGTGCGGCGCCTTCCACGTTTTCGTCGAAGAGGAGATCCGGGTTCTGTCCCCGCTGCGCGAGCCACCCGTAGACGCGCTCCCAGTCCACGGTGAGGTTGTCCAGGTCTCGGGTGTCGGCCGCTTCGGAGGCCTGGATGAACCACACGCGCGCCAGACCGTCCTCGATGGCCGCGTCCGTGGCTCCGTCGAAGACCGGGGTGACGGCGCGGAAGCCCAGGGAGTGGGCCACCCAACCAAGGTGGGTCTCCAGGACCTGGCCCAGGTTCATGCGGGAGGGCACGCCGATGGGGTTCAGGATAATCTCCACGGGGGTCCCGTCTGCCATGTAGGGCATGTCCTCCGCCGGGAGCACCCGGGCGATGACCCCCTTGTTGCCATGGCGCCCCGCCATCTTGTCGCCCACGGAGAGCTTGCGGGTCTGGGCAACCCAGACGCGGACCTCCCGGTTCACCCCAGGGGACAGCTCCTCGCGGTTCGCACGGTCAAACACCTTGACGTCGATCACCTTGCCCCGCTCCCCGTGGGGGACCCGGAGGGAGGTGTCCTTCACGTCCCTGGCCTTCTCGCCGAAGATGGCTCGCAGGAGCTTCTCCTCCGCGGTCAGCTCCGTCTCGCCCTTGGGGGTGATCTTCCCCACCAGGAAGTCGCCGGGGCCCACCTCGGCCCCCACGCGGATGACCCCCTCCTCGTCCAGGTCGCGAAGCGCCTCCTCACCCACGTTGGGAATGTCCCGGGTGACCTCCTCGTCGCCGAGCTTGGTCTGCCGGGCCTGGCATTCGTACTTCTCGATGTGGACGGAGGTGAACTTGTCGTCACGGACAAGGTCCTCGCTGATGATGATGGCGTCCTCGAAGTTGTAGCCCTCCCAGCTCATGAAAGCCACCAGGACGTTGTGGCCCAGGGCGAGCTCGCCTTGATCGGTGGACGACGAGTCGGCGAGGGGGTCCCCGGATTTCACCGACTGGCCGACGGTGACCAGGGGCCGCTGGTTGATGCAGGTGCTCTGGTTGCTTCGGAGGAACTTGACTAGGGGGAACCGGTGGTCCCTTCGCTCGGCGTCCGTCACCACAACCTCGTGTCCACTCACCTGGCTGACGGTGCCGGAGACCGTGGAGAGGATGACCTGGCCGCTGTCCAGCGCCACCCGACGCTCCATGCCGGTGCCCACCAGGGGGGCGTCCGGGTTCAGGAGGGGGACCGCCTGCCGCTGCATGTTGGATCCCATGAGCGCGCGGTTGGCGTCGTCGTGCTCCAGGAAGGGAATGAGCGACGTCGAGACGCTCACGATCTGCATCGGCGAGACGTCCATGAAGTCCACCCGCTCCGTGGGCTCGATGGATGGGTGGGAGTACGTGCGAGTCTCCACCTTGTCAGGGACGAACTGCCCCATGCCGTCGGTGGGGATGTTGGCCTGCGCGATAATGTGCTTCTCCTCTTCGTCCGCGGGGAGGTAGGCGATGTCCTCGGGCTTGTTGGAGACGAACGGGCGCACGGCCACCATCCGGTGGGCGAGCTTGCGCAGCTTGGCCGCAAGCTCGCCGCTCACCGCTTCCCCGGCCTTCGCCAGGGGCTTGCCCCGGCCATCCTTCAGGTCCAGACGGAGGGTGTGGCCAACCAGGTCATGGTCGTTGCTCGCGAGCTCGCGGTACACGCGACGGTACGGAGTCTCGATGAAGCCGTACTCATTCGTGCGGCCGTAGGTCGCCAGGGAGCCGAGGAGGCCGATGTTGGGGCCCTCCGGGGTCTCAATCGGGCAGATGCGGCCATAGTGAGAGTTGTGGACGTCCCGCACCTCAAAGCCGGCGCGCTCGCGCGATAGGCCGCCAGGCCCCAGGGCGGACAGGCGCCGCTTGTGGGTCAGCTCCGCCAGCGGGTTGGTCTGGTCCATGAACTGCGAAAGCTGGGACCCGCCAAAGAACTCCCGCACCGCGGCTACCACCGGCCGGATGTTGACCAGGGCCGCCGGCGTGGCGTTTTCCGGCTCAATGATGGTCATCCGCTCCTTGATGACCCGCTCCATGCGCAGGAAACCGACCCGGAGCTGGTTCTGGATGAGTTCGCCCACCGCGCGGATCCGTCGGTTTCCCAGGTGGTCGATGTCGTCCGGCTGTCCGTTGCCGTTGTTGATCTGGACGATGGTCCGGATCACCGCCACCAGATCCTCCCGTGAGAGCACGCGGGAGGCCCCGTTCTCCGGAAGGATCAGGCGCCGGTCGAGCTTGTATCGTCCCACCTTCCCAAGATCGTATCGGCGGGGGTTGAAGAGCAGGTTCTCCAGGAGGACATTGGCGTTCTCCATGCTGGCCGGCTCGCCGGGGCGGAGGCGCCGATAGAACTCCAGGCGCGACGCCGCCAGGACACGGGCCGCTTCCCGGTCGAACGGCTCGTCGCCGCGCACCTTGTCCCACACCGATCGCATGTCCGATTCCTTGGGCTCCTCCGAGCGTTCGGAGCCGATGATGTCCTTGCCGAGGGTGGTGGCGACGTACTGGTGGTCTGGATCGATGTCCACGTCCTCGAACAGGGCCTCGATCTCCCCCTCCCGTACGTAGCCCAAGGCCCGCAAGAGCATTGTGACGGGGGCCTTTCGCTTGCGGTCCACCTTGACCACCAGCAGGTCTCGCGTGGAGGTCTCGAACTCCAGCCACGCGCCCCGGTAGGGGATCAGCTTGGCGGAGCAGAGCTCCCGAGCGGAAGCGGGGTCACGGTCGGTGGTGAAGTAGGCGCCAGGCGAACGGACCAGCTGGCTCACCACAACCCGCTCGGCGCCGTTGATGATGAACGTCCCATTGGGGGTCATCATCGGAATGTCGCCGAAGAAGAGGTATTGTTCCTTGATCTCCCCGGTTTCCTTCACCAGTAGCTGGGTGGTCACGTAGAGCGGCTGGGAGAAGGTGATCTCCTTCTCTCGGCACACCTCAATGGAGTGCTTGGGGTCCTTGAACTCGTGGTCCAAGAACCGCAGCTCAAAGCGATTGCCCGTGAAGTCCTCAATGGGCGAGACTTCATTCAGAAGGTCCCGCAGGCCTTCCCCGCAGAACCAGTCCATTGCCTGAAGCTGGATCTGCAGGAGGTTCGGGACCTCCAGGATCTTGGGGATGCGGGAGTAGGACTTGAATTCGACAGCGTGACCATCTTGGGCCGTGGTGAGGGCCATAAGCGATTGCGCTCCTTTGCGTGCGGCGTCAGTCGGTCCGGGATGGGGTCCGGACCGGTGCACCGCGTGAACCGGTGGGGCGCCCGACGGGAGTCAGGCTCGCTTCCGAGGACGTGAAGGATCCAGTGTGACGGGAGAGGCGCCAGTGCGATGGAGTATCGTGGGAACTCGCGGCGGATAGTATTCCCTCAAGCAAGAAGAAGCCTCCGTCGCGCTCAGGGAACGTCAGGATGCGGTGGGTCAAGGTACAATCCATCCTGCAAACGGATAGGATAAAGGGACATCGCCAAGTTGTCAAGGGGCGGAAGCCCCCAAATCCATATCGCCCGGACGCGGGATGCCCCAAACCCCGCCGGACCCCGGCGCTCAGGTCCTTCCAGCGGCCCCGCCGCCAGGGCATTCGCTCCCCTTCGGTCGAAGGGGAAGGCGCCGGCCGATGAGTCTCCACGCAGCATGGAAACCTTGCTCTCTGACGAAACTCGTGGCATACTGGCAGGGAAGAGCCGCAGGTCGTCGAGGCCCCGCCCCCTGGACCCCAGCGTGCCGGAAAGGGAATCACAATAGCACAGAACTCCGGCGACAGTCACCGCCGTCTGCCGAACCAGGAGCAACCCTCCCGCTTTCGCCCCCGCTGGTGGCGCCGCAAGGATGCTCAGCAGAAGGGACCGGCCACCCAGCCCGTCCCCGTCGCCGAGTCTCCCGTAATCCCACCCGTCTCTCACGACGCACCGCCGGACACGGATTCGGACGCCTCTCACGGCTCGCACCGCTTCGGCGACCTGGACATCAGCCGCAACCTCGCCCTCGCCCTGCAACGGATGGCATACGCAAGCCCAACGCCAATCCAGGAGCAGTGCATCCCGCCTCTGATGGAAGGGCGGGACATGGTGGGGCAGGCCCAGACCGGGACCGGGAAGACGGCCGCGTTCGGCATACCCCTAATCGAGCAGGTCAACCCATCGCTCAACGCCGTGCAGGCGTTGGTGCTCACCCCTACGCGGGAGCTGGCCGTGCAGGTCACCGGCGAGCTGAGTCGCCTGGGACAGTTCCGACGCGTGCAGGCCGTCGCCTGCTACGGGGGCCAGCCAATACCCAGACAGATCGCCGCGCTCCAGCGGGGCGCGCACGTCGTCGTCGGCACGCCGGGCCGGATCCTGGACCACCTGGGGCGCGGCACCCTGTCCTTTGACCGCGCTGCGTTTGTTGTGCTGGACGAGGCTGACGCCATGCTCGACATCGGCTTCCTGCCGGATGTCGAGCGGATCCTGAGCGCCACGCCCCGGGATCGGCAGACTGCCCTCTTCTCGGCCACCCTCCCCGCGCCCATTCGGCGAGTGGTCCGCCGCTACATGCGGGACCCCGCCTGGGTTCAGGTCGGCGGCGAGATTGAGACGGTCCCCGCGGTCCACCAGGTCTACTACGAGGTTTGGGAGGCCGACCGGCCTCATGCGCTCCGCGAGATTCTAAACACCAGCGTCAACGGCGGGAAGGTGCTCCTCTTCCGCCGAACGCAAGTTGGCGTGGACCGACTCGTCCGAGGGCTTCAGCGTGAGCGAGTCACGGTGGCGGGCATCCACGGCGGCATGAACCAGTCGCAGCGCAATGCCGTCATGAACGCGTTCCGCAGCGGCGAGCTCCGCGTTCTGGTCGCTACGAACGTCGCCGCCCGCGGCCTGGACATCCCCGAGGTCTCCCACGTGGTCAACTACGACATGCCTGACAACGTGGAGGAATACGTCCACCGGATCGGCCGGACGGCGCGCATGGGGCGGGACGGCACGGCCATCACGCTGGTGACCGAGTGGACGTTCGAGATGCTGGACGCTCTCCAGGGCCACCTGGGGGACGCGCTGCAGCGGGGGGAGCTGGCCTTCTACGAGCAGGGCGACCGCAGGTAGCGGGGGCGCTCCTTCCAACCGGCCCGAACGGGCCCCTTCCAGACCCCATTTCGGCGCCGTGGCCCCGCAGCACTAGGAGCGCGCCAGCCGTCGCGCGGAGCCCGTCCGATACGGATGATCCCGCCCTCGCGCCGCCCCCTACGCTCCCGCGCCCAGCCCCATCGCGTCCCGTACCTCACGCAGCGTCTCGCGCGCGATCACGCTCGCCCGCTCCGCCCCCGACGCTAGCACGTCGCGGACCCTGCCGGGGTCGGCCTCCAGCGCACGCCGCCGCTCGCGGAACTCGGCCAGCGCCTCGTTGATCCCTCCCCCGAGCTGGGCCTTGCAGTCCACGCACCCCCGCTGGGCCGTGGTGCACTCGTCGCGGATTGTTGGGAGGGCGTCGGGGTTGAAGACCTTGTGCAGGCTGTAAACGTTGCACACCTCGGGCCGCCCTGGGTCCGAGCGACGGAGGCGCTGGGGGTCCGTGTAGGCGGTGCGCAGACGCGCGACCGTCTCCTCAGGGGTGGCCGCCAGCTCCAGGTGGTTGTCCAGGCTCTTGCTCATCTTCTGCTGGCCGTCCAGGCCCAGGATCAGAGGGTCCTGGGTGAGCACCGCCTTTGGCTCCGGGAATATCCGGCCGAACAGGTGGTTGAACCGCCGAGCGATCTCGCGGGAGATTTCAAGGTGGGGCAGCTGGTCCTCGCCCACCGGGACCGTATCGGCCTTGTAGAGGATGATGTCCGCGGTCATCAGGACGGGGTAGCCCACCAGCCCGTAGCTGACCGACTCCTCGGTCTCGTGCATCTGGCGCACGCGGTCCTTGAAGGTGGGAACGCGCAGCAGCCAGCCCATGGGAGTCACCATGCCGAGGAGCGCCTGGAGCGTCAGGACCTCCGGCACGTGGGACTGGACGAAGACCATGCTGCGGTCCGGGTCCAGCCCCGCCGCCAGCCAGTCAAGCACCATCTCGTGGATGTTGCCCTGGATCTCCTTGGTGTCGGCGCCGTCGGTCAGGGTGGTGAGAGCATGGACATCCACGGCGCAGTAGATGCACTCGTAGCTGTCCTGCAGCTCGACCCAGTTCTTGAGCGCCCCGAGCCAGTTGCCGATGTGCAGTCGCCCTGAGGGGCGCATTCCGGAGAATATGCGTCCCTTGGGCGCCACGGCTATTTCATCCCGGCCAGCACCTGCTGGGCCACGGAGCCGATGTCGGCGGGCGTCGGGATCGGCGTCGCGCC
>CAYTEC010000049.1:0-7487 GCA_964436745.1 uncultured Dehalococcoidia bacterium
CGGGGAAGGGCCCGCCACGAGCGGGGGTAGGCTCACCACGAGCGGCGCGGGCCGGGAGTTCGCGAAGCCGCGTTGGCAGGTAGCCGGATCACGAGGTCCGGGAACGAAGGAGGGCCAGGAATGAAGCTGGCGTACTTCAACGAGTTCAAGCTCGGCGTCGTGAAGGGCGACCGGATCGTGGAAGTGACGAGCGTCGTCGCGGACATCCCGCGCGTCGGCCCGCACGACCTGATCTCTCGGCTCATCGAACGCTTCTCCGATTACCGCTCGCGGCTGGAGCAGGCCGCCGCCGGCGCCGAGGGCGCGCCCCTTGCCCATGTGCGCCTGCGACCGCCGCTCCCCAAGCCCGGCAAGATCCTTTGCATGGCTGGCAACTACCTGGAGAACGGAACGCTGGCCGAGCCCCGCCCCATCAACGCGTTCCTCAAGAACACCCGCGCCGCCATCGGGGACGGTGACACGGTGGTGCTCCCGGGCGCCCCCGCGACCGTCTTCCACCACGAGGCGGAGGCGGGCTTGATCTTCGGCAAGCGGGCCAGCCACGTTCGGGCGTCGGAGGCATACGACTACGTCTTCGGCTACATGAACTTCATCGACGCCTCCGCCCGCGGCCTTGGGCCGGAGGGGATGGACGCCTTCTTCATGGGCAAGTCTTGGCACAGCTTCGCGCCCATGGGGCCGTACCTGGTCACCGCGGATGAGATTGCCGACCCTCAGGACCTGCACATCCGCCTGTGGGTGGATGGCCAACTGCGGCAGGACTACAGCACCTCCGACATGGGTCACAAGATCCCCGAGACCATCGAGTGGGCCACGTCCATCGCGACCTTCAACCCCGGCGACATCCTCTCGCTGGGGACCAACCACCAGGGACTCGGTCCCCTGCAGCAGGATAGCCGGGTGGAGATGGAGATCGATGGCCTGGGACGGCTCCACGTCAGCGTGACCGACCGGATGTGTCGCGAGTGGCCCAAGGGTGTGGATCGGTCCATGGCAGACCGGATCGCGGGTCGCGCGCCGTAGAAACAGTCATGGCCCGGCCCGACCTGAGCGGACAGGAGTTGAGGACATGAAGCTGGCCTTCTTCGACGACTTCAAGCTGGGGCTCGTGAGAGACGGGCGCGTGATGGACCTGTCCGAAGCCGTGCGGGACGTGGCGCTTCCGACCCCGCAGGACCTCATGAACCAGGTGATCCGCGAGTTCGAGGGGCGTTACCGGAACCGGTTCGAGGATGCGGCTGGTGGGCAGGACGGCGTTCCCCTGGACCGGGTGCGGCTGCGGTCGCCGCTCCCCAGACCAGGCCAGATCGTCGCCATGGCCGCCAACTACCTGGAGAGCGGGGCGCTCTCCGAGCCCCGCCCCATCAACGCCTTCCTCAAGTCGCCCGAATCGGTCATCGGCTCCGGCGACACCGTCGTGCTGCCGCCCGACAAGGCGAACGTCTTCCACCACGAGGCGGAGCTTGGGGTGGTCATCGGCCGGGAGGCCACCAACGCCTCGGCGAGCGACGCATACAGTCACATCTTCGGCTACGTCAACTTCATCGACGTCTCGGCCCGCGGCCTCGGGCCTGGCGGCAGCTTCTTCTGGGGCAAGTCGTGGGACACGTTCGGTCCCCTCGGCCCATTCCTGGTGACGGCGGACGAGTTGCCGGACGCCCAGGCCCTGCAGGTGCGGCTCTGGATCAACGGCGACTTGCGGCAGGAGTACACCACCGCGGACATGGGCCACAAGATTCCCCGCGTGGTGGAGTGGTCCTCGTCCGTAACCAGGCTTGAGGCGGGGGACGTGATCGCGTGCGGCACCAACCACCAGGGGCTCGGCCCGCTCCAGAACGGCGATCTGGTGGAAATGGAGACCGAAGGCCTGGGACGGCTCGTCGTCCACGTCAAGGACGACCTGAAGCGGGAGTGGCCTCGGGGCGTGGACTCGGCCACGGCGGACAGGGTCGCCGGCCGGACGGCCGCGGGCGGCTTCGGGGAGCCGGCCCAGCGCTGAGTGCCGCATCGCGAGGAGCAGCCACGGAGCGACCTTACGTGATTCGAGGAGGGGCGCATGGTCCTGGAGATGTTTCACGTGCCGGAGGAGGACTCGGTCCGCGTGCCCGAATCGGCGCTTCGCGCCACGACGGTCGCCCTGTTCGAGAAGGTGGGCGTGCCCCCCGAGGACGCGCGCCTGGGCGCCGACGTGCTGGTGGCGTCCGACCTGAGGGGCGTTGACAGCCACGGTGTCTCCAACATGCTGCGCAACTACATCGCTGGCTACAACGATGGCCGGCTGAACGCCACGCCGAACTGGCGCATCGTGCGGGAGAGCCCGGCGGCGGCCACCATCGATTGCGACCGCGGCCTGGGCGTGATAATCGCGCCGAAGGCGATGGAGCTGGCGATCAAGAAGGCCGCCGCCACCGGCGTGGGGATCGTCACGATGGCCAACGGGCGGCACCTTGGCATGGCTTCCTACCACGCGATGATGGCGCTGGAGCACGACATGATCGGCACCTGCATGACGGCCCCCGGGGTCGGCGTGCTGCCCACCTTCGGCGCCGAGCCCCGGCTGGGCACCAATCCCATCGCCGTGGCCGCCCCCGCCAAGGAGGAGCCTCCGTTCGTCTTCGACGCCGCCACCAGCTCGGTGGCCATCAACAAGATCGTCCTTGCCCGCCGCATGGACGTGGTCATCCCAGGGGGTCTGGTGGCGGACGCCCAGGGGACGCCCATCATGGAGGACGGCAAGGTGCCGGAGGACTTCAAGATGGTGCCGGCGGGCGGCACAAGGGAGATGGGCTCCCACAAGGGCTACGGTCTGGCGTGCGTGGTCGAGATCCTGTGCAGCATCCTCTCGGGCAGCGGATTCGCGGCCATGAACCCCCGCGGCGCCACGCAGCACATGGTCGCCGCGTACGACATCGCGGCCTTCACGGACGTGGACGAATTCAAGGAGACGATGGACCAGTTCCTACGGGCTCTCAAGTCCACTCCCACAGCGCCCGGCCACGACCGCGTCATGGTGGCGGGCCAACCGGAAGTGGAGGAGGAGGCCGAGCGTCGCGCCCACGGGATCCCCCTCCACAAGGAAGTGATCCAGTGGTTCGACGAGATCTGCTCCGAGCTCTCGGTGCCGAAGCTGATCTAGGGCAGGTCAAGGGCGGGGTGGAGCCGAGCGGGGAATGGGCGCGACGACAACCGGTCGCGTCCCGCTTGGACGCCAATCGGACGTGCGCTCGGCCGAGGAGATGCCGTGGCTGACATGCGGTTCGACGTCACGGTCATCGGTGGCGGGATCCTGGGCCTCGCCACCGCCATGAGGCTGACCGCCGACTATCCCGACTATCGCATCGCGGTCGTCGAGAAGGAGCGGGAGGTCGCCGCCCACCAGACCGGGCACAACAGCGGCGTCATCCACTCGGGCCTCTACTACCGACCAGGCTCCCAGAAGGCCACGTTCTGCGTCTCCGGCGCGCAGGCGCTGCGGGCTTTCTGCGACGACCACGAAATCGCGTACGATCTGGTAGGCAAGGTGGTGGTCGCCACCTCCGAGGACGACCTGCCCGCCCTGGAGAACCTCCACCAGCGTGGGCTGGCGAACGGCGTTGAGGGGATCGAGATGATCGGCCCCGAGCGCCTGCGTGAGATCGAGCCCCACGCCTCCGGCATCCGCGCCCTCCACTGCCCACGGACCGGCATCGTCGACTATCGCGAGGTCTCGCGGGCCTACGCGACGGAGATGCAGCAGCAAGGCGGCGAGCTCCTCACGGATACCCGGGTCCGGCGCATCGCCCGCTCGGACGGACTCATGCACCTTGAGACCACACGCGGCGACATCGCGACCAAATATCTGATCAATTGCGCCGGCCTGTACGCGGACGCCGTCGTGCGCGCGATGGGCCTGCGCTCCAGCGTTCGCATCATCCCCTTCCGCGGCGAGTATTTTACGCTGGTCCCAGAGAAGCGCTACCTGGTGAACGGCCTCATCTATCCCGTGCCCGACCCGCGGTTCCCATTCCTCGGTGTCCACTACACGCGCATGATCCACGGTGGCGTGGAGGCTGGCCCGAACGCGGTTTTCGCCTTCGCTCGGGAGGGCTACACCAGGGGTAAGGTCAACCTTCCGGAGCTGCTGGGCACCGTCGCCTACCGGGGATTCTGGAGCATGAGCCGCAAGTACTGGAAGACAGGGGTGCGGGAGATGTACCGCTCGCTGAGCAAAGGGGCGTTCACACGCTCTCTCCAGCGATTGCTGCCAGAGATCAGGGACACCGACCTGGCGCCGGGGGGGGCGGGCGTCCGTGCCCAGGCGGTGGACCGTACCGGATTCCTCTTGGACGACTTCAGCATCGTCGAGACGGAGAACGCAATCCACGTGCAGAACGCGCCATCCCCGGCCGCCACGTCTTCGCTGGGGATCGGAGAGCACATCGCGGGGCTAGCTGGCAAGGCGTTCGATCTGGTCGGACGGAGCGGGTGAGGAGGCAGGAGAGATGAGAGCGATCCGACTCATGGGCCCCAGGCTGGTCGAAGTCGTGGATGTCGACGCGCCGACCCCCCAGGAAGGCCAGGTGCTGGTCCGGGCGGAATACCTTTCGATCTGCGGCTCGGATATGCGTCAGTACCGCCCGGTCCACCCGGAGGAGATGTACCCGTTCCCGCCAGGGGTGCCGTGCCATGAGATCGTGGGTGTGGTGGAGGAGAGCCGGGCGCCGGGAGTCACGGCGGGCCAGCGAGTCATCGCGCTGCCCGCCGGGGGCGCTGGTGGATACGGCGGCGGGGCCGAGCTCATGCTCAGCACCCCGGAGCGCATCATCCTGTTGCCGCCGGACGCCGATCCGTACACCTACATCATGTGCCAGCCCGTCGGCACCGTCATCTTCTCCGCCAAGAAGCTTGGGAATATGTACGGTAAGACAGCCGCCGTTCTGGGGCAGGGCGCCATCGGCGTCACGTTCACTGCCCTCCTCCACAAGATGGGGGCCCGCGAGGTCGTCGCCATCGACCGGCACGACTACCGGCTCGCGTGGTCACGTGAGCAAGGCGCGACGGTGACGCTGAACCCCGACCGGGACGACGTGGTGGCGGCGGTGAACGACCTGACCGGTGGGCTGGGGGTGGACGCGGTGGTCGAGGCCAGCGGCGACCTGGAGTCGATCAACCAGATGGCGCTTCTGGTCAAGCGCTACGGGACGATCATTCTCTTCGGCTTGCCGGAATCCAACCTGGTTCAGCTCGACTACATGAGCCTGGTGCGCAAGATGGCCACGGTCATCCCGACCATCAGCGCGGCCAGCGAGGCGCCGGGCGAGGGCATTCGGGAGGCGGTCTCGCTGGTCGCGGACGGCAAGCTGGACGTCGACTGGATGGTGACGCACCGCGTCGGGCTCGCGGACGCCCCGCGCGCGTACGCGATGTACGAAGACTACTCGGAACAGGTGCTCAAGGTCGTGATGCGGGTGTAAGCGGCGCAGGCGGGGCGTTGGGACCGCCTGTCGGGGCGTCGTCGCCCACTGCCGCGCGCCGGAGGCAAGGAGGCCGCCGTGACCGCCACCGTGAAGATCGGACCGTACACATACGATGCGGACGACGCGTGGGGAAGGCTGCCCGCGGGCTACCGTTGGGGCCACGTCTCATCGGTCGCCGTCGATTCGCACGACCGAGTCTACGCCTACACTCGGACCGAGCACCCGCTGATGGTCTTCGACCGCGACGGCGCCTTCCTGGAATCGCGCGCAGAGGGCCTGGTCCAAGACGCCCACGGCATGTGCCTTGACGCGGACGACAACCTCTACCTGCTCGACCGGGAGTCGCAGGTGGCCTTGAAGCTCACGCCTGACGGTCGACAGGTCTTCGAGATCGGCACGCGGGGCCAGCCTTCCGATACCGGGTACACGGCGGAGAGCCGGGCAGTCCTGCGCGCCGCCGGGCCGTTCCACCACCCTACGGACATAGCGCTGTCCGCCTCGGGGGGCTTCTACGTATCAGACGGCTACCGCAACGCGCGCGTCCACAAGTTCTCGGACGACGGCACGCTCCTCTTCTCCTGGGGGGAACCCGGAGACGGCCCCGGCCAGTTCAACCTCCCGCACAGCGTCTGGGAAGCGCACGGGCGCGTGTACGTGGCCGACCGGCAGAACAACCGCCTCCAGGTGTTCACGACCGAGGGCGGGCACCTGGAGACGTGGACCGGATTCCTCCAACCGTGCAAGATCTTCGTGGATGGCGACGACCTGATGTACGTGGCCGAGCTCCAGGGCCGCGTCAGCCTCCTCCGCCTCGACGGCACGGTGATGGGGAGCCTTGGGGGGCTGGACGAGCAGGCGGCCGAGCCGGGCAAGTTCGTGGCGCCCCACGGCATCTGGGCCGACAGCCACGGCGACCTCTACGTCAGCGAGGTCCTGGAGGGCCAGCGGCTCCAGAAATTCGTCAGGCGATAGAGACGGTCCGCTAGCCCAGGCCATTCGCCGAATGGCCGCGCGTCCGTCTGTGGCCCCTAGGCGCGCCCCGTTCAGCCGTGCGACGGCCGGTGCCCTGCCACGCGCCGCATTGCGTGAAACGCTACGCGCCGCGACGCCCTCTCCCATAGCCGTTCGTGGAGACCCAACCCCGTACGGTGGTGGCTCAGTGAGAGCGGATGGTGAGATTCCCGTGACGGAGTTCGTCGCCACCACGATGCCTCGCCGACCCGCGCGGCACTAACTAGGTGGTGGAGAGCAAATGCCGAGGTCCCAATACGGGGCCCACCGGCCGCGGGAGGCAGTGATCGATGGGCTGTCACGATAGATTCCTGAGAGGTGCCATGCGAGGGGAAAGAGGGATCACGGGCCTTGAGACCGCGATCGTCCTGATCGCATTCGTCGTGGTGTCGACCGTCTTTTCGTTCGCCGCGCTGTCCACCGGCCTGTTCAGCACCGACAAGGCCAAGGCGACCATCGTGGCAGGACTTCTGGAAGCGCGAGGAACGACCGAGCTGCGAGGGTCCGTCATTGCCCAGGACACGGACGAAGACGGCAGCGTAGACCAGATCTCCTTCCATGTCTCCAACGCCGCCGGGGGAGCCCCTGTCAACCTGACACCTGGGGAGACCCTCATCCGGTATACCGACGATGACCAGACGGTCATGCTGGGAGTGAGCGGCTTCACCGTGGCCGGCCTGGGGAACGCGGACAGCGACTATCTCCTGGAGCCTGGCGAGATGTACCAGGTCACAGTCATCAACATGGAGGAGGCACTGGACCCGGACCTGGGAGTTAGGACCACGTTCAACCTCCAGGTCATGACCCCGGTGGGAGCGGTGCTGTTCATCGAGCGCACCACCCCCGTGGCACTGTCGAAGTACAACGACATGAACTAGCCCAGGCACTTCGAGCGCCCTACATAACTATGGCCTCGCCAAGGGCTTACCCTGCCCGAGCCCCGACCTGCCGTACCCGGCGGCAGGTCGGGGCTCGGGCTTTTTCGCGTTGCGCCGCCGTGTCTTGCCTCATCGTGCCATG
>CAYTEC010000049.1:7587-15739 GCA_964436745.1 uncultured Dehalococcoidia bacterium
TCGTGCCATGCCCGTCCGCCGCGTTGAGTTGAGCGGACCGCGCGCTCGTGATACGCTGGCCTCGGAGCGCGAGGCGCCCCCAACACGAGCTATCGAAGCGCCCGTCATCGTCCACAATGTAACTCCCAAAGGAGGGCCGTCATGGTCGGCAAGATCGTCGGTTTCATGCGGAGGCCTGAGACGGCGGACGACCCCGTCTGCCACATGAAGGTTGATGTGAGCAAGCCCCCCGGAGGCACCCACGACCACCAAGGAACCACGTACTACTTCTGCGGCGCGGGGTGCCGAGTAGCGTTCTCCAAGGAGCCGGAAGCGTATCTCTCCGGCGAGAAGCGGATGGACATGTAGGCTCCGCGCGTCCCTGCTCCACGGCGGGTGGGGAGGCCGGCCGCAGCTCCTCGCCGGGCGGCTGACGGCGTGGAGGCTCCTGACAGTCCGAGCCGGGCTACGGGAGCGGCCGCCTCACGATGCGAACGTCGTCATCGCTCAGGTCCGCCCCATCACCGCCCCCGCTCACTGCGGCGAGCCCGAGTGGCACGACTTGACTTCCTCCTGCGACACGTCCAGAAGACCCAACTAGTGGCCAAGCGCCACGTAGTCCCACTGCGCTGCCGCGTCAATCGGTCTCCACCGGGGGCTCGCGGCGTTGTGCCGATCTCGGCCTCGGTGCGACAATCGATCGATCGGACAGGATGCGCGCACGAGAGGTGGAGAGGATGACGCAGGACAGCCAGACGCAAAGTCCGAGGATCGAGCTTGTGCCGAGCCCCAAATGGGTGCGCGTGGTGTTCGGCGGGCAGGTCGTCGCCGACAGCAAGCGCGCTCTGCTAGTGCGCGAGCGCGGGCGGACGCCCGTGTACTACTTTCCGATGGAGGATGTCCGCGAGGGGGCCCTGGAGCCCACCGGACGCACCGCCGCCACCCGCGCCGGGAGCGAGCCCGCCCTCTGGTCGGTGCGGGTCGGCGAGGCGGTCGCGGAGGACGCTGCCTGGGGCCACGTGGAGCCGCCCCTGGAGGCCGCGGGGCTGGCCGGCCACGTCGCCTTCGATTGGGGTCGCATGGACGCTTGGTTCGAAGAGAGTGAGCAGGTGTACGTCCACGCCCGG
This sequence comes from uncultured Dehalococcoidia bacterium, assembly GCA_964436745.1. Classification (GTDB taxonomy): domain Bacteria; phylum Chloroflexota; class Dehalococcoidia; order Lucifugimonadales; family UBA1127; genus CAYTEC01. The sequence continues at coordinate 8,694 of CAYTEC010000049.1, forward strand.
GACCCGTACAAGCGGGTGGACATCGCCCACAGCTCCCGCCACGTCCGCGTCGTAATCGGCGGCGAGACGGTGGCAGACACCCACCGGCCCGTGCTCCTCTTTGAGACCGGCCTGCCCACCCGATACTACATCCCCAAGACGGACTGGCGCATGGACCTGCTGCTGCCGAGCGACCGGGTGACGCGATGCCCATACAAGGGCCAGGCCAGCTACCATTCGGTGGCCGCCGAGCCACGGGTCGCCCCGGACATCGTGTGGTACTACCCATACCCCACCCCGGAGGCGGGCAAGGTCGCCGGGCTGCTGAGCTTCTACCAGGAGCGGGTCGAGGCGCTGTACATCGATGGTGAGGAGCAGCCGAAGGCAAGGACCGGGCGAAATCGTGACGGGTGAACAGGCGGTACCTAGCAACACGACGGCGCTCCCGGCGCTGGGAGCGCATCGCGCGGCTACTTGCGCCCCCGCGCCGATTCTGTCACGATTGAGCGATGAAGGTAGGAACGTTTCAGGTCCACGAGCCGGTCCCCGAATTGCGCGACCCCCACATGATCTCCATCCTCCACCCCTGGATCGATGCGGGGTCGGCCGGCAGCGTCGCGCTGCGGCGGCTGGAGCGCAGGCTGAACGCGCAGGAACTTGCGAAGCTCGATGACCCTGGCCGGTACTTCGACTTCACGCGGTATCGCCCCACGAGCCGGTTGGAGGATGGCCAGCGGCGCCTCACCGTGCCCAACACGATCATCAACTACGCCCGCGCCGAGGGCTACCCAGACCTGCTCTTCTGTCACCTCCTGGAGCCCCACTCGATGGCGGAGGAGTACATCGCATCGCTGGTCGACCTCCTGCGGCACTTCGGAGTGAAGCGCCACTTCAGGATCGGCGCGATGCTGGACGCCGTTCCCCACACCCGGCCGCTGAGGCTCACGGGCACGATGGACGACCGGGCGCGGTCACGGCTGCAGCGGCTGGTCGCCCAATCCCGGGGCGCCTACGAGGGTCCTACCAGTATCGTGATGGGCCTGCTGGCCTCGGAGCAGGAGGCGCTCAACATCGAGAGCGGGTCCCTCATGCTCCACCTGCCCCAGTACCTCTCCCTGGAAGAGGACTACAGCGGGGCCGCGCGACTCCTGGAAGCCGTTGGCGTCCTGTACGGCCTGCCCCTCAACTTCCCGGAGGCGGCAATGGGGAGACGCCAGTACAAGCAGGTCAGTGCCGAGCTGGCCGAGGATGACAACGAGGAGATGCGCGAGCTGGTGGACCAGCTCGAGCAGGAGTACGACGACCGGACCGCCCAAACCCTGGGCGGCCTGCCGGACTTGGCCCAGGATGATGAGCCCTCTCTGGCGCCCGATGTTGAGCGCTTCCTCCAGGACCTGAACACCAGCCTGGACGCCGACTAGGCCTTCGGCCTCTCGCTTCTCCCTCTTGACGCCTCACTCCCCGGTCCGCGGTCCTCGTACCCCTTGCCCCGAGCCCTTCTTCTCGCTACCGTTGAGGCATGGCTGTTCGTGAGCCGCGGAGCTATCGCCTCCCCCTGAGAGACCGAGTGCTGTACGCCTCGGGCACCCTGGGATCCCAGTCCGTCATGCTGTCCGCGGTGCTGTGGACCGTCTTCTTCTACAGCCGGCCTGGCGGACTGCTTCCCGTGGGCTTTGTGACCGGGCTGGTCTTCCTCGGACGTATGGTCGATATGGTGACCGACCCCCTGGTGGGGCACTGGAGCGACCGCTTCCGCTCTCGCTGGGGGCGGCGGATTCCCTTCATCGTGTGGGGCGCGCCCGTCATGGCACTGGGCTTCGCGTTGCTGTGGATGCCGCCTCAAGGGCTGAGCACGGTGGCGCTTGGCGGCTACGTGGTGCTGGCTCTCAGCCTCTTCTTCGCGGGGCACACGCTGTCCGGGCGGCCGTATGATGCCCTCCTGCCGGAGATCACCCCCGACCCGCGCGAGCGGACCAACCTCTCCGCCTATCGTGTGGCGATGGGGGTGGGCGGGGCGGTTGTGGGGCTCGTGGTCAGCGGCGTGCTGATCGACCGCTGGGGGTTCGCCGTGATGGGGGCGGCCCTGGCGGCTCTGGCGCTGGTCACCCGCTACACTTCCGTAGCCGGGGTCTGGAGATGGACCGACCGCGAAGCTCGCTCCGTCCAGATGGGGATCCTGGAGGCGATGCGGCTGACGCTCCGAAATCGGCCGTTTCGGGCGTACCTGCCCAGCTTCGTGCTTCTCAGCGTGGGCATTGGGCTCCTGCTGATGCTCCTCCCGTTCTTCGTCACCGAGGTACTGGATCGCGGGGAGGTGTGGGTCTCCGCCGTTATGGGGGTCTACGTCGCGGTCGCGGTCATGGCGGTGCCCGCGGTGGTCTGGCTGGCGGGTCGACTGGGCAGGCGCGTGGTGTACCAGAGAGGACTTCTGCTGACCGGCCTTGTCATGCCGTTCCTGTTCGTCGTCGGATTCTTGCCCGGCGTGTCGCCCCTGCTCCAGGTCCTGGGCGCGGTGGCGATCCTGGGGGCTGTGTCCGGGGCGCTCTTCGTATTCCCCCTGGTCATCATGGCCGATATCGTCGACCACGACGAAACCCTGACATCGTCCCGGCGCGAGGGCATCTACTACGGGGTCGAGCAGGGCAGCCAGAAGATGGGCATCGCCCTGGGGACGTTCCTCTTCGGCGCGATTCTGGAGGCGTTCGGCGCCACCGCGGAAGAACCGACGGGCCTCCGGCTCATCGGTCCGGTGGCGGGCGTCCTCATCCTCATCGGCTACGCTATCTTCCGCAAAGGGTACCGCCTCGGCGACTGACGCAGGTTTCTTGCGGGCTGTCCACGCCCAAGCGCGGCGGCTATAATCCACCCACGACGACGGGCCCCCGCTGTCTGTGGAGGAGGCTGACCGGCATGGACCAGCACGACCGCATCGCGCGGGTTATCCGAGAGTACGATGCTCAGGGATGGCACCGGGCCGGTACCCAGGTGGATCATGGATCGGCGCTGTGGCTCGCGGAGCAACTACGGCAGCGAGGCCTCGATCCCCAGCTCCAGCCGTTCGATCTGGACCGGGTCGACCCGCAACCCAGCTACGTCGAGATCGTGGATCGAAGAGTCGATGGGCTCCCGCTCTTCGACTCCGGGTTCACTGACGCGGATGGGGTCAGTGGCGCCCTCGGCCCCGTGAGCTCCGGCTCGGCGGTGGGCCTGGCCGAGACCGGGCGCGGCGGGCAGAACGAGGCCGCCCTGTCGGCCCGCCGCTCCGGAGAACACCGGGCGATCGTGGCCGTGACTCTGGGCGGGCGCCCGGGCCTGGCGGCGACGAATGCGCTGAGCTTCTCGGCGCCCTACGGACCTCCCGTTCTCCAGGTATCGAGCGATGTCGGTCCATGGCTTCGAGAGCACGCGGAGCGTGGCTCCAATGTTCACGTGGTCGCGGCGGCTACGCGCACTCGGGCGCAGACCCACAACGTCGTCGCCCGTCTGGAGGGACGACGAACGGACCTCCGCCCGGTCGTCGTGATGACCCCCCGTAGCGGGTGGTGGCACTGCGCTGGAGAGCGGGGGGGCGGGATCGCCGGCTGGCTGGAGATCGCGCAGGCGATTTGGGAGGCCGTGCCCGCGCGCGATGTCCTGTTCGTCGCCACCGGCGCCCACGAGCTTGGCGTCGCGGGCATCGACGCCCTGCTGGGCACCGAACCGTCGCTCGCCGCCAGCGCTCTGGCGTGGGTCCACCTGGGAGCCTCCATCGGCGCCGCGCAGGAGCCAGCCCCGCGCTTCTCCGCCACGGACGACGACCTGGAGCGACGCATGACGACAGCCCTGGAACGCGCGGGCGCGGACCCGGTGCCGGCGGCCCCCAGGGGCACGACGGTCGGCGGGGAGTCGCAGGCCGTGGTGGCCGCGGGGGGCCGGTGCGTCGTGATGGCGGGCGGAAATGCCCTCTTCCACATGGAGTCCGACCGCTGGCCCGAAGCCGTGGACGTGGCGGCCGTCGCCCGCTATGCCAACGCGTTCACGGAGGTGGCCGTGGGTTTGGCGATGGACGAGGCCGCCGCGTGACTGGCCGGCCATCGATGGTGCTGGAGAGGCGGGCGCGCGCGGAGCGTGGTACGATGCCTCGGTTCGTTGGGCGGCGGTCCATGGGCGGGTCGAAGGCGTAAGGAGGGTCAGCGTGACGATCGCAGCCGATTCCACTGGTTCTCGAGAAGGCGCGCCGAGCGTCCTGGGCACCAGGCCGATCCGGCAGGACGGCCTGGACAAGGTGACGGGCCGCGCCAGGTACGCCGCCGATATCCAACTGGCGGGCCTGCTTCACGGCAAGGTGCTCCGTAGCCCATATGCTCATGCCAGGATACGCTCCATCGACACGACCAGGGCCCTCGCGCTCCCCGGCGTCAAAGCCGTGGCCACCGCCATCGACTTTGCGATCGTCCAGCAGCGGGACATCAACTACGCGGACGGGGGCGGAGCCCGCATGATGGCGGAGAACGACCTCGCTCATCAGAAGGCGTTGTACAAGGGCCACGCGGTGGCGGCGGTGGCGGCGACCAGCCCCCACATCGCGGAGGAAGCTCTGGGGCTGATCGATGTTGACTACGAGGTGCTGACCCCGGTCCTGAACGTCGTCGACGCCATGGAGGAGGACGCCCCGGTCTTGCACGAGGGGCTCACAACCCGGTTCCGCACAGATCGGTTCGGCGCGGGGGAGGACACTGGGGTAGGGGGCAACGTGGCGGCCCACGTCCAATTCCAGCGTGGGGACTTGGAGAGGGGGTTCGCGGCGGCCGATGTCGTCGTAGAGCGGGAGTTCTTTACGCAGACGGTGCACCAGGGCTACATCGAGCCCTTCGCGGCGACCGTCTTCTGGTCGCCCGACGACCACATCACCGTCTGGACCAGCACGCAGGGGATGTTCGGAGTCCGGTGGGCGGTCGCGGCGATCGTCGGCCTCTCCGAGTCGATGGTCAAGGTGGTCCCCGTGGAGGTCGGCGGCGGGTTCGGGGGAAAGGGCGTTGGGTACCTGGAGCCGGTGGCCGCCATTCTGTCGAAGAAGTCGGGCCAGCCGGTGAGGATGGTGATGACGCGCAAGGAGGTGTTTGAGGGCACGGGACCCACCTCCGGCGCCCACATGTGGTGCAAGATCGGCGCTGATGCGAGCGGGCGCCTCACCGCGGGGCAGCTCTACCTAGCCTACGAGGCGGGGGCGTTCCCCGGATCGCCGGTTGGCGGCGGAGCGTTCGGTGGGTTGGGGCCGTATAAGCTCGACAACCTCCTGGTGGATGGGTATGACGTGGTCTGCAACATACAGAAGAGCCAGGCGTACCGCGCCCCCGGCCAGCCCCAGGCGGCTTTCGCAGTCGAGACGGTTATCGACGAGCTGGCGGAGCGGCTGGGCATGGACCCGATGGATCTTCGCCTGAAAAACGCGGTCCAGGAGGGAGACCGCACCCCCAGCGGGATACTCCACCCTCACTTCGGCTGCACGGAGGTGGAGGAGGCCATGAAGGCCCACCCTCACTACGCCGCTCCCCTGGGCGGCCCCAACCGGGGTCGTGGGTTGGCCGTGGGCTACAGGCTCAATGGTGGCGGCAGCGGCTCCTCGGCCACTATCAGCGTGAGCTCGGACGGCAAGGTGAGCCTCGTAACCGGGTCGGCAGACCTTTCGGGCAGCCGGATCGCGGTGGCGATGCAGGCCGCGGAGGTCCTGGGACTTGCGGTGGAGGACGTGAGCACCACCCTGGCCGACACCGATTCCGTTGGCTTTACGGGCACCTCCGCCGGCAGCCGGATTACCTTCGACACCGGCCGCGCCGCCATCACCGCCGCCAGAGATGTATTGCTCCAGATGAGCGCCCGCGCGGCGGTGCTGTGGGAGGTGCAGCCGGAGGACGTGGTCTTCGAGAGCGGCGTGTTCGTCTGCTCCAAGAACCCAGCGGACCGGCTGACGTTCAAGGAGCTGGCCGGCCAGCTAATGGCGACGGGCGGCCCGGTGACCTGCTCGGCCTCCGACCGGCAGGGGGGCGTGGGACCACAGCTCGCGGGGAACATCGTGGACGTTGAGGTGGACCCCGAGACGGGCAAGGTGGACATCGTGCGGTACACCGCGTTCCTGGATGCTGGGCGCGCGGTGCACCCGAGCTACGTGGAGGGCCAGATGCAGGGCGCGGCGCTCCAGGGCGCGGGATGGGCACTCAATGAGGAGTATTTTTTCGCTGACGATGGGACGATGGTCAACTCGTCGTTCTTGGACTACCGGATGCCGACGGCGCTGGACCTGCCGATGATCGATACGTGCATCGTGGAGGTCCCCAACCCCATGCACCCGTTCGGGGTGCGAGGAGCGGGCGAGACGCCGGTGGTGCCGCCGCTTGCGGCTCTCGCCAACGCCGTGTACCACGCGGTGGGCGTCCGCATGACCCGGCTGCCCATGTCGCCGGGCGCGATCCTGGCGGCGTTGGAGGCGAAGCGAGCCGAGGGCGCGTAGCGGGCAGGACGTGCCCCGCACCCAGCAGGGCGTGCCCTGCACCCACTTCAGGGGAGGAATGGCAGCTCGCCGCGATTCCGAGGCCCGTGACTTCTATCGCCTCGCCGATCCCCCTCCGGATCTTCTCTGCCGCTCGCGTCCGGTTGGCAAGCGTCGTGGTGAAGGCGTCGAGGCACCTCCTGAGGCCTTGGCCCACCAGGTGGTCTTCGAGCCCCTTGAACAGGAGGGAGTTGCGGACCTCTGAGTTTCCACCGCTCTCGGTCTCCCCGCCCAGCACAGCGGCCAGCGGATCGGCAATCGGGTCGTCTAGGGCTCGGGGGACAACGATGGCATCTCGGAGGACGCGCAGAAGCGTCAGGAGGTCGACGTGATGCGCTTCGATTGCCCCCTCTGGACGGCGACTTTGGCCTCGTGTGCAGTCAGCCTCGCCCTGATGGCGGCAGGAAGGGCGGAGTCAGAAGGCTCTGTGGAAGCCCCCGTAGAGCAGTGCGAAGTCTCGGTATTGCCGGACTCTTGAAGCCCCCTGGCTGTAGGGTGTCAGCGAAAGTGAGACACTTTCGAACCGAAGACTCAGGGCGGT
>CAYTEC010000050.1:0-15631 GCA_964436745.1 uncultured Dehalococcoidia bacterium
ACTACCCAGGCGCCCGGCTGGAAGAGACGCGGTGGGTGGACCAGGCGATCTACGAGAAGTTCAACTAACCGCAGGTCATCGGAGCGGCCCCGACTTGGTGGCGGGGCCGCTCCGACAATAGCGCGGGAGACCGCCGGTCCGTATCGGGCCGGTCACAGGCCAAGGAACTCGGGCCAGAGGGTGCACGGAGAGGGGCGGAGCGATGCAGACCTACATTCTGAGGCGGCTTCTGCTGATGATACCCACCTTTTTCCTGGTGGCCGTGGGTATCTTTGTTCTCACGCACTTGATGCCCGGCGACGTCATCCTCATCCAGCTGGAGGGCGCGGCGTCCTTCACCCCCGCGGACCTGGACCGGCTCAGGGCTGAATTAGGGCTGGACAAGCCCTACTACGTCCAGATGTTTGACTGGCTCTGGGGCGTGGTTCGCCTCGACTTTGGAAACTCGCTGTGGAACAGCCAGCCAGTGGCCCAGGAAATCCTCCAACGGCTGCCGGTGACGTTGCAGCTCGCTATCATGGCATTCACCATCTCGTCCATATTGGGCATCTTGTTCGGTGTGCTTGCCGCCATCCGGCAGGACACCATAGTTGACCACGTGACGCGGATCTTCGCCGTGGGCGGCCTTTCCATGCCTGACTTCTGGGTCGGCACCCTCCTCATCCTCTTGCCGCTCATCTGGTGGGGATTTGCGTTCCAGACGACATATACCGCACCGTGGGTCGACTTCGGCAACAACATGAAGCTCATGCTGCCCGCGAGCGCGGCAATCGGTGTGCGTGCCTCAGCAGGCATCATGCGCCTGACCCGGACCACCTTGCTGGAGGTCCTCCGGCAGGACTACGTCCGGACCGCCCACGCCAAGGGACTCAGGGAGCGTGTCGTTATCTACCGTCACGCCCTGAGAAACGCGCTCATCCCTGTAGTGACCGTGATGGGCGCCCAGTTCAGCCGCCTCTTGGGCGGGACCGTCATCGTAGAGTTGCTATTCACACTCCCAGGCGTTGGCCGCCTCTTCCTGGACTCCATCAACTCGCGGGACCTTACACAGGTCCAGGGCAACATCATGGTCATCGCTGGCATCTTCCTGCTGATGAATCTGATCGTGGATGTTTCGTACGGGTTCCTTGACCCGCGCATTCGGTACGCGCGTCTGTAGGGGAGGTAACACAACATGGCCCAAGAACAACAGACTCCCCTCGCGCTGCTGGAGCGGCGCGCCAAGGCACCAGCCTTCCAGCGAATCCCCAAGGGGCTGTGGACCTTCACCAAGAGGAAGCCAGTCGGGGCGTTCGGCGCTTTGCTCATGCTCATCATGATCTTCATGGCGGGCACCGCCCAGTGGATCTCCCCCTATGATCCGCTCGAGGTGCACCCCAGGGACCGGCTTGCGAATGTGTGGGAGACCAAATACACGGACAACCCTGACGGGAATCTGTACATCCTGGGAACCGATGAGATCGGAAGAGACTTGCTGAGCCGCACCATCTATGGGGCGAGAACCTCCGTCACGATCGCCTTCTTGGCCATCATCCTAGGCACCACCACCGGCACGGTAATCGGGATGGCCTCGGCGTATTTCGGAGGCTATTTCGACCTGCTGTTCCAGCGGGTCATCGACGCCATGTTTGCCTTTCCCCTCCTGATATTCGCGATCGCCATCGTATCCGTGGTGGGCCAGAGCATGTTCAACGTGGTCGCGGCTCTGGCCATCGTACTTGTGCCAAGCGTTTCCCGAACAACACGAGGGGCCTCTCTGTCTGTCATGCAAATGCCTTACATTGAGGCGACAAAGACCATCGGGGCAACCACCATCAGGACATTGGCGCTGCACCTTGCGCCCAACATCATGGCGGTGGTGATCGTCCTCGCCTCGATCCAGTTGGGCGCCGCCATCATCGTGGAGGCGAGTCTGAGCTTCCTGGGCCTCGGGACCCCGCCACCGACCCCGTCCTGGGGGGCCATGCTCAGCGGCAGCAGCCGGAACTTCCTGGAGCTCGCACCGCACCTGGCCGTCATCCCCGGCGTCGCCATTAGCCTGGCGGTGCTTGGGATCAACCTCTTGGGCGACGCCATCCGGGACGTCTGGGACCCTCGCCTGCGAGGAACCTAGTCGAGCCCCTACCCACGTCACGACACGACGAGCAAAAGGAAGACCCCCCGCTCCGTTGCGGGGGGTCTTCCTTTTCATGTGGCTCTAGCCCCACGCAGGACCTGGAGCCCCTCCCTGGGCCGTCTAGACCGCCCCTCGTCGATCTCGATGCCGCCCCCTCTCTCTGCACCGTCTCCTCGACGTGCATCGGCCGCCCTGGTCCGCACGGCAGGCGCCATAGCATCGTGGGATCAACCTCTTGGGGCACACCATCCGGGACGTCTGGAACCCCCGGCTGCTAGGAACCCGGTCGAGCGTCTGCCCCACCTCACGACGAGCAAAAGGAAGACCCCCCGGCGCTCCTGCCGGGGGGTCTTCCTTCTTATGTGGCTCTAGAGCGCGACGGGGGCCCGTGGGTCAGGACGTGGAGCCCTTCTCCAGGTCGTCCAAGTTGAGCCCCTCGATGAAGTCCTTGAAGGCCGACATCCTTCTGATCTCGTCCTCCTCCACCGCCTTGGCGATCTCCCCGCTGCGGTCGCCCTCTTCCAGCGACTTCCCGGTCTCCTTGTCGATCTCGATGCCAGCCTTCTCCAGCACCGTTTCCTCGACGTAGATCGGGACCTTGGTCCTCACGGCAAGCGCTATAGCATCACTGGGGCGGGAGTCCACCTCCATGCTGTCGCCATTGGCGTCCAGAGTGAGCTTGGCGTAGAAGGTGTCGTTCTGGAGGTCCGTGACCACGATGTGGCGCAGTGCGCCGCCCATCGCGACTATGACTTTCTCCAGCAGGTCGTGGGTCATGGGTCGTGAGACGGAGACATCCTGCAGCTTGACCGCGATGGCGTCCGCCTCGTGGGGTCCGATCCAGATGGGAAGGTACCGGTCGCCGTCCTTCTGTTTGAGGATCACCACACGCTGGTAGTTCATCAAGCTGGCCCGGATGCTGTCAACTGCCATCTCCAGCATATACGGGCTCCCTCCCTTGAGCTTCTACCCTTGATGCAGTGTAGCCCTGCGCCTTCGCCGGTGTCAACGCGATTCCAAGGCGCCGGGAACGGCCCTCCGCCGCCACGGGGAGGACCTATGAGCGGCTAACGCTTGGTGTACTGTGGAGCCCTACGGGCACGCTTCAGTCCGTACTTCTTGCGCTCCTTCACTCGAGCGTCCCTGGTCATCATGCCATACCTGCGGAGTGTCCGTCTCAGCTCCGGCTCGTATTCCACCAGCGCGCGCGCGATCCCGTGCCGAAGCGCCCCGGACCAGGCGGACACGCCCCCACCGTGGATCTTGGCGATGATGGAGAAGCGCCCGAGCATGTTCGAGACCCGCAGCGGCTCCAGGGCGGAGGCACGCCAGGGCTCCCAGGGGATGGCCTCCTCCAGCGTCCTGCCGTTGATCGCCACCTGGCCCCCCTCCGGGTAGAGGCGAACCTGCGCCACCGCCGACTTCCGCTTCCCGGTGCCGTAGTAGTATCGAGTCTGTTCTTCCTGAGTCGTGGAGGTGGTCATGGTTACTAGCCTTCCCTCTCCGCGGCGGGCGAAGACACGCCCTCACGCGCTTTCGCTTCAGCGGTGCCGAACCCTGCAATTTGGGCATGGTGGGGGTGCTCCGCAGTGGGATACACCTTCAGCCGCTTGAGCATCTGCCTGCCCAGCGTCGTGCGAGGTAGCATTCCTTGGACCGCGTGTTCGATGACGCTCGCCGGACGGCGCTGAAGCATCTGCTCCAGGGTAAGGGTCCGCATTCCGCCCGGGTACCCGCTGTGGGAGCGGTAGAGGCTCTGGGTGAGCTTCCTCCCCGTGAGCATCACGCGCCCAGCGTTGACGACGACCACGAAGTCTCCCGTCTTGATGTTGGCTGTGTAGTACGCCCTGTGCTTCCCCTGGAGAATCCGCGCGACCTCGGAGGCCAAGCGCCCCAGGGGTTGCTTCATTGCGTCGTACAGGTGCCACTCCGGCGACAAGGTCGCTGGCTTCGCCACGTACGTTCTCTGCATCTTCAACGCAACCATGGTGCCCACTCGCCCCTTTCGGTTCCGGGAATCTGCGGTCTGACGGCCAGGCCACGGCCAGTGCCGTCTCCCGCCTCCAGCTCCTCACGATACGTTAACCGCACCAGGTACAGCCCTCGCGCGGGCAGCGCGGCCCCCGCAGCGGCAGGGTCGCCGCTCCTTGCGAGCGATTCGAACCCCTGGATGTCCATCTTGCCGAGCCCGAGACTGACCAGCGTGCCGGCGATCCTTCGCACCTGGTGGGGGAGGAAGGCGTCGGCCTCAAGCTCCACCGCCACCAGCGACCCCCTCCGCGTCACCTCGGCTCGCATCATCCGTCTGACGCTGCCCCTTCCTCTGACCATGCCCCGGCCGGAGAAGGCCCGGAAATCGTGGCACCCAACAAGCATCCGCGCGGCCCGATCCATCAACTCAATGTCGAGCCCCTCCGGCGCCTGATGCACGTACCGTCGCCAGAAGACCGACGGGGTGGCGCGGGGCAGGATCAGGTACCGGTAGACGCGGGAGAGGGCGTGACGCCGCGGGTCGAACCGAAGGTCGACCTCTCGCGCCGCCCGGACCCGGATGTCAAATGGTAATGTCGCATTCAGGGCCCTCTGGAACGTCTCCTGAGGGTACGGGGCCGTCGTCGTGAAGGCGGCCACCTGGCCCTTCGCATGAGCGCCCGCATCGGTGCGCCCCGCGCCCTGTGTCCTCGTCGCCGCCCCGGTCAGTCCCTCAAGGGCCCGCTCAAGCTCCCCCTGGATCGTCCTGGAGCGAGTCTGGCGCTGGAACCCCCGGTACTCGGTACCATCGTACTCCAGTACCAGAGCGATGCGCCTCGGTTCACGCCCTGCGACTCGCGGTCTCGTCCCCTCCGTCTGATCCATCGTCTCGGCCGCGTCCGGCTGCCGCGCCTAGACCAGCTCGATCATCGCCATCGGGGCGGCATCGCCCACGCGGTAGCCGATCTTGTAGATGCGCGTGTACCCCCCCGGGCGCTCCTTGTAGCGGGGCGCCAGGTCATTGAACACCTTGCGGATGACCGCGTTGTCCTGGACGAAGGCATAGGCCATCCTACGGCAGTGGACCGCCCTGACGCGGTTCTCCATGGTCTCACCCTGATCCATTGCCCGTGCCGCGCGGGTTCCCCACGTGATCATCCGCTCAACGACGGGACGGAGCGCCTTCGCTCGCGCCTCCGTGGTCGTGATCCGCTCGTGGATCAACAAGGATCGCGTCAAGCCCTTCAGGAGGGCCATGCGCTGAGCGGTTGGGCGGCCAAGCTTGTGTGTGACTCGCTGGTGAGGCATGAGCCTCAATCCTCCTCGGGCATTGGCATGTCATTGGTGCCGTCTTCGTTCCCGTCTTGTTCTTCGCCGGCAGTATCCGCCACCGTTCCCAGAAGCATCTCCGGGACCTCCAGGCCGCGGTCCTGTATCCGGCTCGTGAGCTCGTCCAGGGACTTTTCGCCGAAATTCCGGATGCGGAGGAGCTCCGCGCGGTTCTTCTCCAGAATCTCCCCCACCTTGTTCACCCCGGCGCGCTTCAAGCTGTTCTGGGTCCGCGAGGAGAGCTCGAGGCGCTCCACGGGGATGTTGTAGATGTCGCTCGGGATGGCGCCAATGGCGCTGGATCCCGTTTCCGCAGCGGGCACTCCAGCATTGAGAAGCAGCGTGATGTGCTCGCTCAGTATCTGGGCAGCCTTGCGGACTGCATCCTCAGGAGAGATGGTGCCGTCCGTCCAGACCTCTAGGAGCAGCCGCTCGTAGTCAGTGATCTGCCCCACGCGCGTGCGCTCCACGGAATAGTTCACGCGACGCACGGGGCTGAAGATGGCGTCCACCGAGAGGGTGCCGATGGCAAAACCCTCGTTGTACTGGGCCGGAACGTAGCCCTTTCCGTGTTCAACGTTGAACTCGATCTCCAGAGTGCCCTCGGCCGAGTCCAGGGTTGCCAGCCGGAGATCTGGGTTGACCACCTCGAACTCCGCCGGCGCCGCGATGTCCCCCGCGACCACCTCGCCGGGTCCCCGGGCCTCCAGGCGCAGCCGGCCGGGACGATCCGTCAGCGAGCGCAGCCGGATGGCCTTGACGCGCTGAAGTATCTCCATGACGTCTTCTTTGACGTGAGGAAGAGAGCTGTACTCCTGCATCGCGCCCTCGACGCGGACCCAGGTGACCGCCACGCCCGGGATCGAGTTGAGCAGCACCCGGCGCAACGGGTTCCCGAGCGTCGTCGCGAAGCCGCGCTCGAGCGGCTCCAGGGCGAAACGCCCATAGGACTCCGTGAGCTCCAACGTCTTGACTTCCGGGCTAGGGACCGCGGTCCCCTCCTCCTCCACCTCACCGATCCCGATGGGTACGAATGCCTCCAAAGCTATACCACCCCTATCTTCGACTAGCGCGAGTAGAACTCGACAATGAGCCGCGTGTCTACCGAGGTATCGAGGTCGTCAGGATCGGGCACATTGAGCACCCTCCCCTTGAGGTTTGTTGAGTCCAAGTCGAGCCAGCGCGGCACGGCGCGCTTCGGGCCCACTTGCTTGAGCACTTGCACGAACTCGCGCTCTTCGCTGGACGGCTTCCAGGCCACTTCGTCGCCCGCGCGGACGATGAAGGACGGGATGTCCACCTTCTTGCCGTTGATGGTGACGTGGCCGTGAGTCACCAGCTGCCGCCCTTGCGGCCTAGAGTCGGAGAAGTTCAGCCGGTACATGACGTTGTCGAGCCGCCGCTCCAGGAGCTGGAGCAGGTACTGACCGGTGACGCCGGGCTGCTTCTGAGCCTTGGTGATGTACCGCAGAAACTGTCCCTCCCTCAGGCCGTAGCCGTGGCGAACCTTCTGCTTCTCACGGAGCCGAACGGCGTAGTCCGACGGACGTCGCCGAGAGGGGCGCTGCGAGCCTGGAGGCCGTCGCCGCTTCTCCACGGCGCACTTCGGCGTGTAGCACCGCTCCCCTTTGATGTACAGCTTGTCCCCGGACTGCCGGCACAGCCGACAGACAGGACCCGTGTATCGTCCCATCTCCCCTCCTATGTCCGACGACGCTTGGGCGGCCGGCACCCGTTGTGCGGCACCGGCGTCACGTCCCTAATCGCGGTGACCATGATCCCCACGCCTTGCAGCGACCGGATAGCCGCTTCCCGGCCTGGGCCAGGGCCCTTCACATACACTTCTACTTGACGGAGCCCATTGTCCATTCCTTTGCGGCCGGTCAGCTCGGCCGCGCGGCCGGCGGCGAACGCCGTGCTCTTGCGCGACCCCTTGAACCCCGCGGTGCCCCCGGCGCCCCAGGCCAGCACGCTCCCCTGAGTGTCCGTCAGCGTGATGATAGTGTTGTTGAAGGTCGATTGGATGTAGGCGCGCCCAACGGGCACCGACTTCCGTTCCCTCCGACGTGTTCCGCGTCTCGGCATGTCTCTCCTCTGCCCAGGCCCCACCTCAAGCCGGCAGGGCCTTCCTTTTCGGTTACTTCTTCCCGGCTGAGCGCCGGCGGCCGGCGACGGTCTTCTTTGGCCCCTTGCGAGTCCGGGCGTTGGTGCGCGAGCGCTGCCCGTGGACTGGGAGCCCCCGGACGTGCCGGATGCCCTGGTAGCACCTGATCTCGATCTTGCGGCGGATATTCATCTGGACCTCGCGCCGCAAGTCACCCTCGACCTTGTACTGGCGGTCCACCGTCTCCCGCAGCCGAGAGATCTGTTCTTCCATCAAATCGCGCACCCGCGGATTCCCCTCGATGGCGAGGTCCGAGATGATCTTCCGCGCCAGCGTGGGGCCAATGCCGTACACGCTGCGCAGCGCGACTTCGATCCGCTTCCGATCAGGGATGTTGACGCCTGCCACTAGAGCCATACCGAACCTCCCGCGCGCCGTTAGCCTTGACGCTGCTTGTGTCGTGGATTCGGGCAGATGATGCGGGCCACGCCCTTCCGCTTGACCACGCGACACTGGTCGCAACGCCGTCTGATGCCCGGTCTTACCTGCATGCTCCCGACTCCTCCCCCGAACGTGCGGGGCCGTGCCGCCTACCGGAACCGGTAGGTGACCCGTCCGCGGTTCAGATCATAGGGAGAGAGTTCCACCAGGACCCGGTCCCCGGGGAGGATGCGGATGAAGTTCATCCGTATCCGTCCGGAGGCGTGCGCCATCACCTCATGCCCGTTGGCCAGCTTGACCCGGAACATGACGTTGGGCAGGGTCTCCTCGATGGTACCCTCAACCTCTATGGACGCCTTCTTTGGCATTGGACCTCACACTCGAGGCTATCGGCGGGCTACAGGCTCTCCCCGTTCAGGGACGTCAGAACCTCTACCCCTGCCTCCGTCACGATCATGGTGTGCTCAAAGTGAGCGGACAACATCTGGTCGGCGGTGACCACCGTCCACTCGTCATCCAGGACCCTGGTCTGCCAGGTCCCCAGGTTGAGCATGGGCTCGATGGCGATGGCCATGCCCGCCCGTAGGGCGAGCCCGCGGCCCGCCGCGCCGAAGTTCGGCACCGCCGGGTCCTCGTGGAGCGCCCGGCCGATCCCGTGACCAACGTACTCACGCACGACCGAATACCCTCGCCCCTCCGCCAGGTCCTGCACCGCCGCGCCGATGTCGCCCAGGCGCGCCCCAGGCCGCACCAGCATGATGGCGGCATCCAGTGCATC
The DNA here is from genome assembly GCA_964436745.1 of uncultured Dehalococcoidia bacterium. Lineage (GTDB taxonomy): Bacteria > Chloroflexota > Dehalococcoidia > Lucifugimonadales > UBA1127 > CAYTEC01. The sequence goes on from CAYTEC010000050.1 coordinate 8,740, forward strand.
GCGGGTGGCATCCGCCAGCCGCTGCGCTTCCTCGCTGACCTCACCCACCGGCACTGTAACCGCCGCGTCGGCGTACAGCCCATCGACGATAGCGCCGGCGTCGATCTTCACCAGATCGCCCTCGCGCAGCACTCGATCTCCCGGTATGCCGTGTACTATCTCCTCGTTGAGCGACGCGCAAATGGTGCCGGGGAAGCCCCGGTACCCTAGGAACGCAGGCTGGGCGCCCTGTCGTTGGATCTCCTTGGCGGCCACCAGGTCCAAGTCCTTGGTCTTCATCCCAGGCGCAACCGCGCGAGACACCACGTCCAAGACACGGGCAACCACGTGCCCGGCCTTTCGCATCGCATCGATCTCCTGGGGCGACTTGACCGTCACCCCCGTCGCCGTCCTCGCCACGACCGCTCCAATCCCGTCACTCTCGTTATGTCGCGCCGGTCTATTGTACCGGACGCAGGCCCGCTGTGCACGTCGCGGCGCCCTCCAGGCTAGGCCGCCACCGCCGCCAGCAGGTCACGCGTCACGGCCTCGATGGCCTGCGCTCCGTCGAGCTCTTTGAGCTTCCCCTGGGAGCGATAGTGCTCCACCAGCGGGAACGTCTGAGCTTCGTACACCTGGATCCGGTTCTGCACCGCCTCGGGGCGATCGTCGTCCCGCTGGTACAGCTCACCGCCGCAGTCGGCGCACCGCTCGGGCGCCGACTTCTGCTGGTAGGGCCTCTGGCAGCTCCGGCAGATGACCCGCCCCCCGAGCCGGCGGACCAGCTCGTCCGCGGGGACGGCGATGTAGAGCACCTGGTCGATCCCGAGCCCTTCAAGGGACGCCTCCAGCGCCTCCGCCTGCGTCAGAGTCCGAGGAAAGCCATCCAGGACCGCGCCCTGTCGCCCACTCTCCTCCGACATGCGGTCCAGAATCATGCGGATCACCAGATCGTCCGGAACCAGCTCGCCCTTCTCCATGTAGGAGCGGGCCTGGAGCCCCAGATCGGTTCCCCGCGCCTGATGATCCCGCAGCAGGTCGCCGGACGCGATGTGGACCACGTTCAGTGTCTCCGCCAGCGTCTTCGCTTGGGTGCCCTTCCCGGCGCCGGGGGGACCCAGCAGCACGATCAGCATCTCCGCGCGCCTCCAGTCGCCGCCCGGGCCGCCGCCCGAGACGGGTCGTGTCTACTTGATGAACCCCTCGTAGCGTCGCATCAGGAGCTGGGACTCAAGCTGCCGCATAAAGTCCAAAGCAACTCCAACGATGATGAGCATAGCCGTGCTGCTCAGACGGAGGGCCTGCACATCCGTGATCAGGCTCGCCATATACGGAAGAACCGCGATGAACCCCAGGAAGAGGGCTCCGCCCCAGCTTATCCGGATCAGGGTCCGCTGGAGGTACTCGGCCGTTGGCCGTCCTGGCCGGATGCCGGGAATGAACCCCCCCTGCTTCTGCAAGTTTTCCGCCAGGTTCATCTGAGAGAAGATGACCATGGTGTAGAAGAGGGCGAACACCACCACCAGGACGAACAGGATGATCCAGTAGAAAATGCTGGACGGATCGACCGCGTTCACGACGTTCTGAGCGAGCCGGGAGCCGAACCCGGTGCTGCCTGGAATCACGAAGTAGCTTGCCACGGTGGCCGGGAGGATGATGATGGCGAAGGCGAAGATCAGGGGAATCATCCCCGCGGAATTGACCCGCAGCGGGATATAGGATGTCCCTGCCGCGCGTCGCGCCACACCTCCACGGAACACCGTCCGCCCGTACTGCACCGGGATCTTCCGTTGAGCCTCCGTGAACACCACGATCAGGTAGATGATGGCCAGGCCGATGATCACCATCAGGATCAGCCCCGTTGGATCGGAACGACCCAGGAATCCTTGCTCGATAATGCCTGGCAGGCCGGCGACGATCCCCGCGAAAATGATCATGGAGATGCCGTTGCCGATGCCCTTCTCCGTGATCTGCTCCCCAAGCCACACCAAGAACATGGTGCCCGCGGCCATGGAGATGACCATCGGGATGACGGCCGGCAGCGCCCCTCCAGTCAGGTCCGATGCGGTCAGCACCCCCGCCCGCTGCAACAGCATGATCTGCCCATAGCCTTGCGCCAGCGCGATGGGGACCGTGGCGTAGTGGGTGATCTGGTTGATCTTCTGGCGCCCGTAGTCGCCCTCCCGCGAGAGGGCCTTGAGCTGGGGGATCACCGGCACCATGAGCTGCATGACGATCGAGGCCGTGATGTACGGGTAGACCCCCATCGCCGCCACGCTCAGGTTACGGAGCGCTCCGCCGCTGAACAGGTCCAGAAATCCGAGGAGCTGCCCGAACTCCCCGCCGAAAAGCGCGGACAGGGCGGCACGGTCGACGCCAGGGACGGGGACGTGGGCCACGAACCGGAAGATGATGAGCATCGCCAGGGTGAAGAGGATACGCGTCCGCAGGTCCGAGATGCGAAAAGCATCCAGGACTGCCTGGAGAAGCTGCGGACGTTCCGGGGCTGTGCCCGTCCTAGCCTGCATCGCCCCGCTTCCACTTCTTCCGGTCCGGGATCTGCTCGACCGAGCCGCCCGCCTCCAGCAGCCGCTCCCTTGCGGACGCGGAGAACCGGTGGGCCTCCACCATCAGCGGCTTGGTCAACTCGCCGTCGCCGAGCACCTTGATTGGCAGCTTGAGGCTCCGCACAAGGCCAACATGGGCCATCTGCTCCGGGGTCACGTGATCGCCGGCCTCGAACCGCTCCTCCAGCCCCGCCAGGTTCACCACCGCGTAGTCGACGCGGAAGATGTTGGTGAAGCCCCGCTTGGTGGGCAAGCGCCGAATCAGTGGCAGCTGGCCTCCCTCGAAGCCCGGATTGGGACCGGGTCCAGAGCGGGATCCTTGTCCCTTCTGGCCCCTGCCGGAGAAGTTGCCACGGCCGCTACCGTTGCCGCGACCGCGGCGCTTGCGGCTCTTCCGCGCGCCCTTGGGTGCGCTGAGATCGTGTTGCCTAATGACCATCGTTATTCTTCCGCCGTTCCGTCGGAGATTCGCTCCACCTCGACCAGGTGGCGGACCTTATGGACCATCCCGCGAAAGATCGGGGTATCTGGTCGCTCCACCGTGTGGTGGAGGCGCCGCAGCCCCAGAGACTGGATGGTCGCCCTCTGGCTTCGGTCGTAGCCGATCCAGCTCTTCTTCCAGGTGATCCTCAGCCGATCCATTTCGAGCGCGTCCTTTCGCGACAGGCCCACTACCGGCGCGCAGGGGCCGCCTGAGCCGACCGTCGCCGCTCTATCTCCTGCTCCGGGTCCCGCAGGGTTGCCAGAGCTTCCATGGTGGCCATCGCAAGGTTGATGGGATTGGTGCTGCCCATCGCCTTTGTCAGCACATCCTTGATCCCCGCCAGGTCCATGATGGCGCGCACCGTGGCGCACGCGACGACCCCCGTGCCAGTCACGGCTGGTTTGAGGAGCACGCTGGATGCCCGATATCGCGTCTGGACCTCGTGGGGCAGTGAATCGCCCTTCTTCGGGACTCGAATCAGGTTCCGACGAGCCACGGCCTCACCTTTGCGGACCGCGTCCGGAACGGCGGCGGCCTTGCCTAGGCCGAGGCCAACGGCCCCCTGCCCATCGCCCACCGCCACAAGGGCGTTGAACCGCATGTTCTTGCCACCGGCCGTGACCTTGGTGATCCGGCGGATCAAGATCACCCGCTCACTCAGGTGTTGGACATCGTCCGGCTCGACTCGGGGCGCCCGGTCGTACGCGAAGATCTTTCCCATCAGAAGACGAGTCCCCCTTTTCTGGCGGCATCGGCAAGGGCCTGCACTCGGCCGTGGTAGGCATAACCCCCGCGATCGAACACCACGGTCGTGACGCCCGCGTCGCTGGCTCGTCGAGCCACCAAGGCGCCCACCAGGTCCGCTACGGCCCGCTTCGGCTTGCCGCGGCACGACTCGCGAAGCTCCGGGTCCTGGTCCGATGCCGCGGCCACGGTGTGGCCCACGGTGTCGTCGATGACCTGGGCGGACACGTGCTTCAGGCTGCGAAAGACACACAGCCTGGGGCGGTCAGCCGATCCGTACACCTTCTTGCGCACGCGGATATGGCGTATCCGTCGCTTGGCCCAAGAATTCTTCGCCTTACCTTTGTACCGGAGAGCCCTAATGGGCACAACTTTCAAGACTGCATCCTTGTTGTTGGACTACTTCCTTGCGGCAGCTTTGCCAGGCTTGAGCCGCACTTGCTCCCCCGTGTAACGGAGCCCCTTGCCCTTGTACGAATCGGGCGGGCGGACGGCCCGGAGGTTCGCAGCCACCTGGCCCACCAGCTGCTTGTCGCACCCGGACACCACCAGCCGCGTCGGGCCTTCCACCGTCAGCGTAATGCCGTCGGGCGGCTGGACCTCAACCGGGTGGCTAAAACCCACCTGCAGCGTCACGCCCTCGCCCGACTGCTGCACGCGGTAGCCCGTGCCCACCAGGTCGAGCGACTTCTGAAAGCCATCCGTCACTCCGACGATCATATTGTTCAGCAGGGCGCGAGTCAGGCCCTGGAGCGCCCGATACAGTCGCAAGTCCGACGGCCGTTCCACTCGAATAACCCCGTCTTCCTGGGAGATCTGCATCCGCGGATGGAAGACCTGCGTCAGGGTGCCTCGGGGGCCTCCAACGGTCACCGTATAGTCGTCGCCGATCGTTACGCTGATCCCGCTAGCGACCGGGATCGGCTTCGAGCCGATCCTGGCAACGACGTTGCGCTTTTCCTTGACTTGAGTCACCGAATCACCCCTTGCGCGTCCACTTGCCCGAAATCGGGCCTACCACACGTAGCAGAGCACCTCGCCCCCGACGCCGCGACGCCTCGCCTCCCGCCCTGTGAGCACACCCTGCGGAGTTGATATAATCGCGGTCCCTAGTCCGGCAAAGACCCTGGGGATGGCATCCTTGCCGGTATAAACACGCCGCCCCGGCTTGCTCACCCGCTTGAGTCCCCGGATCACGGGGTCTTTGCGCCCGGTGTACACAAGTCGCAATCGGAGCATCCGGTGGGGCTGGCTCCGGACCACGTCGAAGTCCCGTATGAAGCCCTCGTCCTTGAGGGTCCGTGCGATGGCCACCTTCAGATTGGAAGGGGGAATCATTACGACATCGTGGCCTGCGTTGTGCGCGTTCCGCACCCTGGTCAACATATCCGCTATCGGGTCAGTGACACCGCTCACGCGTCCTCCTGCCTCGCTACCAGCTTGCCTTACGCACTCCCGGCAGCTCTCCCCTCAGGGCAAGCGTGCGGAAGCAGATCCGGCACAGGCTGAAATGGCGGATAAAGGCCCTGGGACGGCCGCACAGGTGACACCGGTTGACCTGCCGCACCGCGAACTTGGGCGGCCTACGCCACCTCGCGATCTTGCTCGTCTTCGCCACGGGCTTCCTCTCTCTGCCGCTCTGGCGTCCGCGACTCTACGCGCTCGCTCGAGCGCCGTCCTGCTCTCGGGTTAGGGGCATCCCAAGGAGTTCCAGGAGCCTGAGGGCCTCCCGGTCCGTCTCGGCGGTGGTGATGATGTTGATCTGCATCCCGCGAAGTCGGTCCACCTGGTTGTAGTCGATCTCCGGAAAGACGATCTGCTCCCTGATGCCCAGCGAGTAGTTGCCCCGCCCGTCCACCGCCGCTCGGGAGACGCCGCGGAAGTCGCGGATGCGTGGGAGCGCCGTGTTGAAGAGTTTGTCCAAAAACGTGTACATCCGATTGCCGCGGAGGGTGGTCATGATGCCGATGGCCTGCCCCTCCCGGACCTTGAAGCGCGCGACCGACCTCCGGGCCTTGGTCGCCACTGGCCGTTGGCCCGTGATCAGGCCGATGTCCCGCGTGGCCGATTCCAAGGCTCGCGGATTCGTCAGCGCCTCTCCGAGCCCCACGTTGATCACGACCTTCTGGACCCTGGGGACCGCCATGACATTGGGGTGCTCGAACTCCCGTTGCAGCGTGGGAGCAACCTCTTCCCGGTAGCGGGTCTTGAGCCGTGAGGGAGCGATCCGCACGGGCGCCTCGGCCGCTTTCGCCGCCTGTCCGCGCCGGGCACGAGGCTGCCGCGCGGGCTTGGCCGCCTCGGTGGCGGGCTCCGCGCCCTCTTCCGTCACCGGCTCCGCGTCTGGAGCGTCTACTCGATCGTCTCGTGGCACTTCTTGCACACCCGCACCTTTTTACCGTCATCCAGGATGCTGAAGCCGACTCGCACGGGCCGGCTGCACCTGGGACACATGAGTCTCACGCTTGCGATCGCGAGAGGGGCCTCCATCTGAACGATCCCAGCCTGGCGGACGCCAGGGCTGGCTTTGACATGGCGGGACACGGTGTTCACACCCTCGACGAGTATGCGGTCCCGCTCCTTGATCACGCGCTGGATCCGGCCCTGCCTGCCGCGGTCCCGACCCTTCGTCACCAGAACCGTGTCACCTCGACGCAGCTTCTGCGCCATCACACCACCTCCGGCGCGAGAGAGACGATCCGCATATAGCCCCGTTCCCGCAGTTCTCGAGCCACCGGGCCGAAGATGCGCGTCCCCACCGGGGTCATCCGCTCGGTCAGGATCACGGCCGCGTTCTCGTCAAACCGGATGTGGGTGCCGTCGGGCCTACCCATGTTCTTCTTCACTCGAACGATGACCGCGCGTACCACCGTCCCCGAGCGCACGGCTTCGGGCGCGTTCGGGATAGCTTCTTTCACAGAAGCGACGATGATGTCTCCCACGCCCGCATATCGCCGGTGGCTGGCGCCCGGGATCCCGATGCACTGGATCACCCTGGCTCCCGAGTTGTCCGCGACCGCCAGCTTGCTTTCCCTCTGGATCATGACGTACCCCGGGGAGTATCGTCGTCCGCAGGCTCCTCGGCGGCCTCAGCCACGGCGGGCTCCTCGGCGGCCTC
>CAYTEC010000051.1:0-15146 GCA_964436745.1 uncultured Dehalococcoidia bacterium
GCTGGGGGGTGTCGCGAAGCGTTCCGGGGCGCGCGGTTCGACAGGCTCACCACGAACGGAGACGAACCGCTCATCCTGAGCCTGTCGAAGGACGAGCGGCCCTGCGGCGAAGGCGCACGCCCCCGGACCGCCCTTACCGGCCCACGAACACCGGGTCGCGCCGCTCCACGAAGGCCCGCACGCCCTCAGCGGCATCCTCGGTGGCGAAGCACCGGCCCACACCCTCGCTCTCGGAACGCGATCCCTCGGCGAACGACCACTCGATGCCGTTGTAGAACCCCCGCTTTGCCAGTCCGAGCGCGATGGGCGCCCCCTTGGCGATGGTGCGGGCCAGATCCATCGCCTCGTCCATCAGCGCTTCCAGTGGGACCACCTTCGCCACGATCCCCAGCCGCAGGGCCTCCTCGGCCTCCACGAACTCCCCCTTGGAGCCGCGAACGGTCAGCTCGAAGGCTTTCTGGGTGCCTACCGTGCGCGGCAGCAGGTATGTAAGGCCGCCGTCGGGCTGGATCCCCCGACGGACCTGGAAGACCGCGAAGCGCGCGCCCTCCGCGGCGATGCGGATGTCGCAGGCCAGCGCCAGCCCGAAGCCCGCGCCCACGGCGTACCCGTTGACGGCCCCCACGATGAGCTTCTTGGAGTTGCGCATGTTGTAAGCGTAGTTCGTCTCTTCGATCGGCCGCGGCGTCTCCTGGGCTCGCGCTGCTCGGGCCGCCCTGCCCTCCTCGCCCGTGGGGAAGTTGGGAACGTCGCCGCCGGAGCAGAACCCCCGCCCGTTTCCCGTGAGGACCACCGCCCGCACAGCAGGGTCCTCATCGGCCTCACGGATGTAGCGCAACATGCCCTCGCGAATACCGGGACTCAGGGCGTTCAGCTTGTCGGGCCGGTTGAGGGTGATCACGCCCACTCCGTCCTCGCACGTGTACAGGACCTCTTCGTTCGCCATGTTTCTCCCCCTTCCTCTGCGGTCGGCTCGTCCGGCATCGTTCGCTACCAATGGCGCCCCGTCGAAGGTCGTCTGGCGCTTGCTCCTGGTGGGAGGCACACGTCGTTAGCCCGCCGACAACAGCTCCACCTCCACCAGCGGAGCGCCCTTCACCCACTCGTCCAGCTCCGTGCGGTGCATCCGCGGCTCCAGGTCGCGCATGCGCCCGATGATCTCCCGGCGGGCGGCAGGGTCGGTGATCGCGGTGGCCCGTGCCGAGATGTCCCTCTGGAGGCTCTGCTTGAAGTGGAACGTGAAGGCCGGGTCGGCGACCATGTTGGCGTACCAGTCGCGCCGCCCCGGCGTCCCCGCGATGAAGAGTCGGCCGTCCTGCGCGTGGAACCAGATCTCCTTCCGGCTGGGCCTGCCCGTGCGCCGGCCTGTGGTTGTTATGTCCACCAGCGTGTCCCTCGCCAGCGCTCGCTCTACGTCCGCGTCCACGGAGCACCTCCCTCCCTGGGCGGCGGGCCCGATGGCGTTGCACGCGCGGCCGAGGTTGAGCGCATCCTACCCAGTGGGCCCGTCCGAGTCAAACGGCACGCCTCCGTTTCGACGCGGCCCGAGGTCGTGCGATACTGTCGGTCTCGGGCGGGCTGATGCGTCCCCGCCTCGCAACTGCTGCCAGCGAAAGGGGAGCGCTTTGACCCTCAGAATGATCAGCTGGAACGTGAACGGCATCCGCGCCGTCCTCAGAAAAGACGCGCTGGCGTGGCTGGCCCAGGACCCGCCGGACATCTTCTGCCTCCAGGAGACGAAGGCCCGCCCCGAGCAGCTTGACGGACCCATCCCAGGCCTGGAGGGTCACCACGCCTACTGGGCCTGGGCCGACCGGAAGGGGTACAGCGGCGTGGCCATCTTCTCCAGGGAGGCCCCCGTGCGGGTGACGAAGGGCTTCGGCATCGAGCGTTTCGATAGCGAGGGCAGGGTGCTCGTGGCCGAATACCCCGATTTCACGCTCCTCAACGTCTACTTCCCCAATGGGAAGTCGGGCGCCGAGAGGCTCGCGTACAAGCTCGCGTTCTACGATGCGATCCTGGAGTTCATGGACGGCCTCCGCGCCGAGGGCAGGACAGTGATCTGCTGCGGCGACCTCAACACCGCTCACCACGCCATCGACCTGGCGCGACCCAGGGAGAACGAAGGCATCTCCGGCTTTCTGCCGGTGGAACGGGAATGGATGGACCGGTTGGAAGGGCGCGGATTCGTGGACGTGTTCCGCCAGTTCAACACAGAACCTGGCCAGTATTCATACTGGGACATGAAATCGCGGGCCAGGGACCGGAACGTGGGGTGGCGCATCGACTACTGGTTCGTGAGCGACGACGCCGCGCCCCGCGTCACGGCCGCGTTCATCCTGCCCGAGATCATGGGCTCGGACCACTGCCCGGTGGGCATAGAGATCGAGCCCCGCACCTGACCCCCAGGGGCGCCCGCCCCATCGGGGATTCACCGCTCGCCATTACGTGCTGGCACTCTATTGCCGCGTGCGTGCATTCCATATAGTGAGTGTGAACGGCTCCTAGGCGACGGCGGCGTTCCAGAGGAAGGCCGCCGAGAGAGCGTCCGCACGGAGGACACCCTCTCGGGGAAGCCGATTCGAGGCCGCTCGGTGGGGAATGGAGGAGAAAGGGGGACGCCGTGGCATCTCAGCATGGGACCTGGGAGTGCATCTGGTGCGCGTCGCCGGTAGACTTCGAGCGGTGCGCCGCGCAGGATGGAACGCTCTACTGTGACAACTGCGGCGGAGAGGTGGGCACCGAGGTCCATCTGCCCCGTGCTGTACCCCTGCCGTGGGAGCTCGGTCAGCTGGCCAAAGCCGCTTAGTCGCTCGGCGCCGACGGTCGTGGCCCTGCCGCGCGGACGGCGTGCGCACGGCCTGACGCTCAAACCGAACCCACACGCTGCTCGCGCGCGCCTCACACCCGCGGTCGGTAGACTTGACCCCGGCCCGCCTTCCACGAGCGGCCGGGGAGAAGCGTGATTACGTTCAAGGCTTGCCCAAGGTGCCGAGGAGACCTGTACCGAGACCAGGACAAGTACGGAGAGTTCGACTCTTGCCTCCAGTGCGGGGCCGCCGTCGACACCGTCGATGACCGTGTCTCGGTCGCTACGCCAAGGGGTGACCAGGGCATGGCGGCCACGCGGGCGTACGTGGAGCGCGCCGCTGTCGGCGCGGGTTAGGCGGCGGCGGGGTTCGCGCCACGTCGCGACGATTCGTCGTCAGCCGCTCAGGTACCGGCCGAACCACTCGAACACCCGGGTCCAGCCATCGACCGCTGCCTCCTGACGATAGCTGGGTCGGTCCACGGCGAAGAACCCGTGTCCCGCGTTCTCGTAGGTGTGGAACTCGTAGGTCTTGCCGAGCCGTTTCAGCTCCGCCTCCGTCTGCGCCACCTGCTCCGGCGAGGGGTTCGCGTCCTCCGCACCGAACAGCCCCAGGAGGGGGCACGCCAGGTCCGCCGTCATGTCGATGGGGGCCACCGGCTGACGGTCGCTCAATCGCTCCGGCGCGGCGACGACGCCTCCACCGTAGCAATCGACCGCGGCGTCGAGGCTGGGAATATTACAGGCTGTCAGGAAGACCTGCCGTCCGCCCGAGCAGTAGCCGATGACGCCGACCTTTCCGTTCGAGTAGGGTAGCGAGCGGATGTAGCGCACCGCCCCCTCCACGTCGCCGATGCAACGATCGTCCGGCACGCCGCCCGCCGCCCGAACCGCCACGGTCGCTTCCTCCGGATTCGCCGGATCCTCCCGGTAGTACAGGTTCGGGTCGATGGCTATGTAGCCGGCGGCGGCGATCTTGCGCGTCATCTCCTTCGTGGCGTCGTCCCACCCCGGCATGTGGTGGATCACCACCACCCCGCCAAAGGGGCCGGGGCCCAGGGGTCGCGCGGCATAGCCGTAGATCGTGTCCCCGTCATGCCCCTCGAGCTGCACCATCTCGGCAAGCATTCCCTCGTAAGGAGTTGTCGTCTCGGGCGTCATGCATCCCTCCTCTGATGGTATGGAGCCGAGCGGACTGGCAATCCTCGGGGCGCGGAGGCTGGGCTCACACGCTACCCATTGGCTCACCGCGAGCCGCCGCCCGTGCCCTGCCGGGCCCCGCGGCGATAGTATGCTCGCCCGGCGTTGCTGTCCAGTCCGCCCGGGGGGCCGTGGCCCACGTCCGCCCGCACTCTGATTCCACTCGAGCCCCGGCGCGCATCCTCCGCACGGTTGAAACGCTGCCTCGCGGCTGCTAGGATGCCCCCACCAGCGCGCCGGCGCCCGTTCGCGGGAACGCATCCGAGCCCGCGCTGCCGACCGGTGGATTTCAGGGGGAGGTGTGCGGATGGCGACGGCAGATCTCGGAGCCGGTGAGTGGTATCCGAAAGACAAGGTGTGCATCGTCGGGATCGGGGAAGGGCTCGAAGACGGGAAGTACATGCGCTGGGGCAGGGCGACCAAGAGCGAGTTCCAGCTGGCGTGCGAGGCAGCCCTAGCGGCTTGCGCTGACGCCGGCCTGGACCCGACCGAGATCGATGGGTTCTGCTCCTATGCGGATGACCGGAACGCCGCCCCGCGACTGTCAGCGGCTCTGGGATGCAAGGAGTTGAAGACCTCCGTCATGCAATGGGGCGGGGGCGGAGGCGGTGGGTCGGGGGCCGTGATGAACGCCGTGCACGCCGTCGCGTGTGGCTCCGCCAACTACATCGTCGCCTTCCGGTCCCTCTGCCAGGGCCAGTTTGGCCGTTTCGGTCAGTCACGGGCGGGCCAGCGGGCTGTCGGCGACACCGCGTTCCAGGCGCCCTTCGGGCTTCTGGCCGCTCCCCAGCGAATCGGCGCCATGCGGGGCCGACGCCACATGGCGCTGTATGGGACGAAGAGCGAGGACTTCGGTCGGATCGCCGTCCAATGCTATCGGGCGGCAAACCGAAACCCCAGGGCCGTGATGTACGGCCGGCCTCTCACCCTGGAGGACCACCAGAACTCGCGGATGATCGCAGACCCGATGCATCTCTACGACTGCTGCCAGGAGAACGACGGCGCGGCGGCGGTGCTGATCACGACCGTGGAGCGCGCCCGTGACCTGAAGCAGCGGCCCGTCCACATCCTGGCCGCCGCCTCCGGCAACCAGTACGGGGCGGGAGACAACCCCTTCCGAGCAGAGATGGCCGGCGCCAACTTCGGGCCCTCAGAGCACGGCGGCGGCGTGGCCCAGCGCCTCTACGAGCGCGCGGGGATCACTCCAGACGACATCGACGTAGCCCAGATCTACGAGAACTTCACCAGCATGGTGCTCATCTCCCTGGAGGAGCACGGGTTCTGCAAGGTCGGCGAGGGCGGGGCCTACGTCCAGAGCGGCGCCATCGACTGGCCGAACGGATCGTGCCCCATCAACACCAGCGGAGGCAACCTGGCGGAGGCCTACATCCACGGGTTCGAGCTCCAGCTGGAGGCGGTCCGGCAGATGCGTGGGACGTCTACCATGCAGGTGGAGGGCGCGGAGATCGGGCTGGTGGCGAGCGGCCCCGGAGTGACCCCCGTGACCGACATGCTCGTGCGCCGCTAGGCGCGATCCTACGAGCCTATGGTGAGAAGGCCCAGCCCTGGCTTGAGTCGGGGCTGGGCCTTCCTGATCGTTCGACCATCCACCGAATAGCCGCGTGACTCCGCATGCGCCCGCAGCCGCCGCTCCTTTTGCTACTCGCTCCCCGCGCCCTGGGCTGGGACATTGCCGGGCAGCGATGCGTCCCACTCCTCGGTCCGGCGCAGTCGCGGCACCAGGGTGAAGAGACCCAGGGCCACCACGCCGTACGCCGCCGCTCCCACCGCGACCGCGAAGGGGGTGCCCGCCATCTCCGCCACGGCCCCGATCCACAGGCTGCCCAGGCTCATGAATCCCATGGCCATCATCCGCGTGCTCATGACTCGGCCCATCATCGCGTCCGGGGTGGCGAGCTGGAGAAGGCTCTGGTTCATGGTCATCACGATGGTGCTAACTGCCCCGGTCACAGCCATGAGGGCCATCGACGCCGGGAACCAGGGCGACTGGGCGAACAGCGCGAGCGTCACCGCGTTGGTAATCACGGCCCCGAACAGCAGCCGCCCCTTTCGTCGCATCCCGCTGAAGCTCGCCACTCCCAGGGCACCGATGAACGCGCCGATGCCGCGAGCGCTCAGCAGAAGGCCCAGGCCTGAGGCGCCCACGTCCAGCACCTCGTCACCGGCGAAGATCGGCATGAAGAACGTCACGGGCTGCACCAGGAGGCTGCTGGCGAAGCCGAGGAGGATCAGGCCCATGATTGCCGAGTCGCTACGGACGAAGCGCAGTCCCTCCGCAAGGTTGCTCGCCATGCTCCCCCGGGAGGCGCCGGCCGGCCGAGGCGGCACGCGGATCATGAGCACCAAGAAGCTCGCCACGACGATGGCCAGCCCGGTCAGGAGAAAGACCCCGCCGATCCCGAACTGCTCGTCTGCGCCGCCAATCCACAGGACCAGCAAGCCGCCCAGCGATGGCCCAAGGACACCGGCCACGCTCATCACGCCCGCGAAGAGGGCAACAGCGTTGGTCAGGTCGTCGCGCGCAACGGTGTTCGGCAGCAGCGCCATGCTGGCGGGCCGCGAGAACGCCTGGAGCACGCCGCTGACAATCCCCGACAGAACGATGTGCCAGATCTGAATGGCGCCCGAGAGGATCAGGAGGGCGACCACAATCCACAGGGTCGCCAACATCCACTGCACGGCCACCAGGAGCCTGCGCCGGTCCATCCGGTCGGCCATGACGCCTCCCAGGAACGGCATCACGAGCTGCGGCACACCGACCACCGTGACCACCCAGCCCAGGGAGAACGCGGAGGCGGTGATCTGATAGACCAACAGCCCCCGGACCATCACCCGCATTTGCTGCCCTGTCGAGGACAGCGCGTGCTCAAGCCAAAGCAGCCGAAAGTTCGGGTGGCGGAGGGCGCGGAAGGTCGGGAGGCGCGCGAGTCGTCCGCTCGTGCTCTTCGTGTCGCTCAAGGTCAACCTTCCGGCGTCATGTGCCCGCGTCCGTGGATGTCGATCACCGCCGCCCTCATCCATCCGCCGGTCACCGTTTCCGAATCGCGCTCCCACGCGCCCTCGTCGAATAGTTATACCAGAGGGCGCGGCGTGCCGGAAGTGGCCCGACCATGTTGAGCGCGCGGCAAGCGGCCGCTGACGCCTCGCCTGCCGCGTCGGCCTCCTACGCCCCTGGCGCGGCCTCCACTATCGGCTGGGCCAGTATCCACAGGCTAGTCATGGTGTAGCCAACCATCAGCACGAGCATCGGATACTGGCTACGCAGCGCCGCTCCGCGCCCTCCGAGCGTCCGCAAAGCCACGGAGTGGGCCAAGTACACGGCGACGATGTGCCCGGACACGATGGCCACCACGGCGGCGATCCAGGCGAACCGAGCGTTGACGATGGCGATGTTTGTTTCGAACCCCGCAGTGCCGAAGATGTCCCACCCAAAGCCAAACGGGTCCGATGCCAGGGGCACGATGAGCTGCCCCTGGATCAGCAAGAATGACAGGAAGTGGGCCAGGTGGTATGCCAGCGCGATCGGCACCAGTGAGTACACGAAGGTCTGCGCCATGTCCCCCACCGACAGCGAATGCCCGCTTGTCATCCCCATCAAGGCCGCGAACGCCACATACACGCCCAAGAAGAGGCTGGGAAAGACGATCAGCCCCACGCTTCCCAGAGCCGTCGCGCTTCCCAAGGTCCGGTAGAGGTTGCCGGCGATGTCGTTCCAGACCGGCGTGGCAGTGAAACCGTCAAACGTGACGGTGGCCAGCAGCACGATGACGAACGTCATCATGGACGGCGACGCCTTCGCGTCGCTCAGCAGGCCAACCGCATATGGGCGCAGGTTCAGCTCCCGTCGACTGGACGGGGCCCGCGCGAAGCAGCTGCCGCAGCCGATGCAGCCATCTTCTCCAAAGGCGCACCCCGCCGAGCACGCGTCGCATGCCTCGGCGTCGATCACTCGCAACTCTGTTGGAGCGAAGCGCGCCAGGAGCCCGAAGGCCAGTGAGAACGCTTCCCCGTGGCGGAGCCACCGGTCCCGACCGTACAGGAACATCCCACTCCACGTGATGACCGAGTAGACGATCGCCATCTGCCCGATCCGGACCGGCGCGGCCGACTCGACGTAGACGAGCTCGATCCATGCGAAAGCGAGGAATAGGACCACGCCGGGCCAGACGCCCAGTCTGTTTGGGTAGAGGAGCGGCGGTTTGAGCTCGGCGCCGCGGGCCAGTCTTCGGTACGCCGATTCCGCCCAGCCGAAGATGATCTTCCACGGGTTGGTGAAAACCCACACGTCCCCTACCAGCGCCGACACATACGCCAGGCCCACCCACCAGAGGACCCAGACCAGGGTCGGCGCCAGGTTCTTGGTGGGGGTGGGGTCCCCGAATAGTCCCGCGGCCACCACCAGCAGGAACAGCCCGACGGATGCGAAGCGCACAGGCAGCGTGACTGCCGGATGGACCAACACCCGGCCGATTCCAAATCGCAGCAGGTTGAATCGCCGGTACCCCCGGAGGTCCGGCGCGCCCCGCATGTAGACCCCGAGGACCACGAACGACAGGGCGACCGCGGCGCCCGCCCCGGCCAGGTAGAGCCACAGCGGCACCGGCAAGTCGTAGCGCTCGCCGAAGCCGTGGGCGTACGCCGGAGCCGGAGCGAGCGCCGCCGCAACAACGGCAACGCCCACTCCGGTAAGGGTCGGGAGCCGAAGCTTACCCACCGCACCATCCAATCTCACGGAGAACACTACCTTGGTTGGACCGCGAGTCGGCCCAATTCGATATCCTCACCCTCCTCCTCACTCTCTTCCTGCTCCTCTTCGTGCTCTCCCTCTTCCTCGTGTTCTTCCGCCCCCAAGTGGATCGTGAAGGGGAAGCTGCCCGTGGCGGTGGCGGTAAACACCAGGGTCGCCGGCTCGCCGGGCTCGGCGGTCTTCTCGATGTCGTAGCCGTGGAGGTGGAAAGACACCGGACCGTCCGACGTGGCGAGGATGGTCACCAAATCGTCCTGCTTCACCTCAAGCATGGATTCGCCCTGAGCCAATATGCCTTCCTTGATCTCCAGCTCGAACGTCCGCTCCTCGGGGTCGCCACCGCCGCAACCTACCGCGGCCAGCATGGCGGCCGCCGCAAGAGCTGGAGCGATCTTGCGCATCAAGAACTGTCTCACGTCAGTGTCCTCCGTCTCGCTCGCCCGGCGTCAGCCGTCAGAGGCCGGGTCGTCAGACCCGATGACGGCTGGCGCGGGAAGTCACACTTCTAATTGTGCGATTGCTTTGCCCACCGTGGTCCAATCGAAGCCCGGCGGCCGGACCACCGATAGACACCCAGGCGGATCCTCTATCTAGGTCTTACCTCCAGGCGGCCTTCCAGCTCGTAGTCCGTCAAATCTGCGAACTGTGGTGCTCCCAGGTCCATGCCAGGCATAGCGGGCATGGTCTTGTGCAGTCCTATGGTGAAGCTCCCCGTAGCGCTCGCTTCCAGTGTGAGCACGGTCACTTCTCCCGGCGCCGTCCGCTTCATAACCTCATAGCCATGGACGTGGAAGAACCAGGGCTCGTCGGTGGCAATGTTCAGCGTAATCGTGTCGCCCTGCTTCACCTTGATGACATCGGGCTGCGCCATTGTTCCCTTCTCCAGCTTGACCTCGAACGTCCGCTCTTCGGGCTCGCCACCGCCGCATCCGGCCACAGTGAGCATTGTGGTTGCCAAGAGGGCCGCAACTACGCTGCCCATGAGAAACCGTCGCATGTCGATGTCCTTTCTTTCGTTCGTCCGGCGCCCGCCGTCGACGGGTTCAGCGGCCCCGTCCTTGACGACTCGTCCGCCGGGTCATTCTCTGTCGTAGTACGATCCCAATGCCGGTAGCCGCCGCCAGGACCGCCGCGGCCAATCCAATGGCTGTCCAACTGAAGCCCGATGGCTGGACAATGACCATAGGGAAGTCAACCGTGGCCTCTCCAAGCGAGCTGTCCACCGATACGGTGAACTCCCACTCCCCAGCCGCGTCGACCGCGATGTTCGCGCCGTACCAGTTCGTCAGCGACAGCGTCGTGTCGAGGGGACCCACCGCACCGTCTGGGCCTCGGCCGGAGAGCCGGACCGTGGCGTCGGTGACGGCGGCTGTACTGCCCTGGGGAGATACGAACACGGCCAGGTACATGTCGCCGACGATCGGTGGCGCAAGGGCCTTGATCTCGTAGGGCCCCACGGTCCCAGAGAAGACCTCCTCGCTGCCTCCGTGGGGTCCGTTCGCGTAGGCATGGCTCGCGGGGAGCACCACACCCAGCAGCACGACGATCACGGTCGCGAGTCTCTTCACGCATGTCGAGGAGGCGCAGATCATCGGTGGGCTCTCCGTCATTCAGGGCGCATCGCCGTATCATTCGCGAAGCGCTCCAGCGGCCGGTCTGGACGCTGGGCACGACGCTCAGGACGAGGGTAGGGGCGGGGGAGGTTCCAGCAGGTCCGCGAACGCCCCCGAGATGCTGGGGGCTTCGGGGAGCGCCGCCGGAACCGACGCGGGATAGCGCATGGATGCGAGATCGGGAGGCGCGGCGTCGAGACTGGCCCCAAGCGCCCCTCCGTCGTCGGGCGGCAGAAAGACGATCCCGGCCTCCGCGTCGCCGGGTGCGTGAACGGGGTCCGCGCTCGCCTGGTGGTCGTGGGGCCGCTCGAACGGGTGGAGGTGCGAATCGGGCGACCCCGCAGTGTAGGCGTGGGCGTGTTCCGGCTGCCGCTCCGTGAAGTGGTGATCGACTAGAGGGCCGATCGCAGGCATGAAGATGGCCCACGCGGCTACGGCGGTCAACAGCGGCGCGAAGAGCCTCACGGGACGCCGGCTCCGCGGTGGAGGGGTCGAGAGCGTGGCGCCGTGTGCGCGTGCGTGTCGTCCATACCCCTGCATTCTAGCGCCAATCGGCTCGCAGGGGAACGCCACACGTGCCCCGAATATCAGCGCGGCGCGTGGTCGCGTCCCCTCGTCGATGCTGGGAGTGGAGCGCGGACCCGTTTCCCTCTTGCACCTACCGCCCCGAGAACACCGGCTCCCGCTTCTCCATGAATGCCCGCCGGCTCTCGTCGCAGTCCAGGCTGGCGAAGCACTGAGTAATCCTGGGACCCTCGAACTCTAGGGCCGTCTCCAGATCGCTCTTGACGCCCCGGTACATACCCTCCTTGGCGAACCCCAGCGCCAGCGTGGGTCCCTGGGCAATGGCGCGGGCCATCTCCATCGCCTCGTCGAGCAGGTCCTCTCGGCGCACCACCTTGGTCACGATGTCGAGGTCCAGGGCCTCCTGGGCGTCGAAGAACCCGCCGTTCCCCGCCCGGACCGCGAGCTCCAGCGCCTTCTGGGTCCCCACGACGCTGGGCAAAAGGTGGGTCAGTCCCATGTCCGGGAGGATGCCACGGCGGACCTGGATCGGGGCGAACTTGGTGTCCTCCGCCGCGATTCGGATGTCGCTCGCCAGGGCCAGGGAGAGGCCGCCGCCCACCGCGTAGCCGTGGAGGGCCGCGACGACAAGCTTGGGGCAGTTGCGTAGGGCCAGGGTCACGCTGGTCTCGCGTGCCGGGCGCCGGTTGGCTGCCGATGCCTCGCGACGCTCGCGGCCCTCTTCGCCCGTGGGGAAGCCAACCACGTCGCCGCCCGCGCAGAATGCCCGCCCGTTCCCCTGCAGCACCAGCGCCCGCGTCTCTGAATCGTCCTCCATCTCCTTCATCACCCGCAAGAGGCCGCCGGTGATGCCGGGGCTCAGCGCGTTCAGCTTTGTGGGCCGGTTCAGCGTCATGATCCCCACGGCGCCATCGTGATCGAAGAGAAACTCTTGCTCGTTCATTCTCGTCCCTCCCTCTCTGTGCGGCGCCGCCGTTGATCGGCGCTGCCGGGAGTGTAGCCGTCGCACGGGCGAGGGTCAACGATGCGCGGTCCGCAGTCGCTTTTCCATCACCCTGGAGAGCGGGCGCCAACGAAGGGGAGCAGATAGCGGCGCAACCCAACGAGCAGAAGCAATGAGCCGGTCGCCAGGGTCAGCGAAACGGGATGGCCGAAGAGCAGGGCGCTGATCACGAACGAGCCCGCGCCCAGGGCCGCGGCAGGGCCGGAGCTGCGCATCATCGCCAGCGTCGCCATGCCGAGCGCGATCGCAACGATCCCCGGCACGGGCATCATGGCCGCCGTGACACCGACGGCAGGCGCGATGCCGGCTCCGCCCCTGAACCTCAGCAACACTGGGTACCAGTGGCCCGTCAGGGCCGCAAGACCGACGGCGAGCGCGACCCACTCCGACACCCCAAGCCCTCGTGCCAAGGCCACCGGCAAGGCCGCCTTCAGGACGTCCGAGATGAAGACGGCCGCGCCCGCGCCCCGCCCCACGGAGCGAAATACGTTGGCCGCCCCCGGATTGCCCGTGCCGATGGCCAGGATGTCGAATCCCCGTGCCCGCGCCACCAGCCAGGCGGCGGGCACGGACCCCACGATGTAAGCCGCAATCAGGACCGCCGCTTCTAGCATGTGCCGCGCTACTCCCTCTCACCCGTGGCCGCGGACAGCCCGGTCCTCGCGCGATCTCGCCCGTCGGCCGTGGCGGCCGCGAGCGGTGGACGGTCCTAGACCACGCGAGCGCTCTTCATCCCGACCCCTCACTTCGCTCGTCGCCGAAGGAGACCCCCACGCCCCGCGCCGCCTCGATCAGCGGGTGGTCCGTGGGAACGCGCCGTTGCCCGCCGGCGGGTGTCGAGAGGTCCACCGATCCGATCCGGAAGTCGGTCATGCAGGCCATCCTGCCGAACTCCCCACCCACCACCATGTCCACGGCCTTCCGGCCGTAAACAGTGCCGAGCACCCGGTCCGCAGCCGTCGGCGGGCCGCCCCGCTGCAGGTGGCCCAGCACGGTTACCCGCGAGTCCGTCCGCGTCAGGCGCTCCACGTGGCCCACGATCGCGCGCCCAACCCCTCCGAGCCTCACGGGCTCCGGGCTCCCATCCACGTGCCGGTCGATGATGGGTTGTCCACCTCGCTCCGTCGCGCCTTCCGCCACCACGACGATGCTGAACCGCCGTCCCTGACGGCCCCTCTCGGCCACTCGGTTGCAAACGGTCTCCACGTTGTACGGGATCTCGGGTATGAGAACGATGTCGCCGCCCCCGGCCGCGCCTGCGGTCAGCGCAAGCCACCCCGCATTGCGGCCCATCACCTCTATCACCATGACCCGATGGTGAGACATGGCGGTGGTGTGGAGCCTGTCGATGGCGTCGGTGATGATGGAAACGGCGGTGTCGAATCCGAAAGTGAGGTCGGTGCCCAGCACGTCGTTGTCGATCGTCTTGGGCACGCCCACCACGTTGAGCCCCGCGTCCGCCAGACCGTGGGCCACCGTCATCGATCCGTCGCCCCCCACGCACACCAGCGCCTCCAGTTCATGGCGACGGTAGACCTCGCGGATCGTATCCGTCTGGTCGGACGGCTCGCCGCCGCCCCCCTTGGTGGTTCGAGTGAAGTTGAACGGGTTGACGTCGTTGGAGGTCCCCAGGATCGTGCCGCCGGTAGCCAGGATTCCGGACACGCTGTCGTACGACAGGACGCGATGCGAGTCCTCGATCAGCCCCAAGAACCCATCTTCGAATCCCACCACCTCATACCCATACCGCACGATGGCCGTCTTGGTGACCGCGCGGATCACCGCATTGATGCCGGGGCAATCGCCGCCGCTCGTCAGCAGGCCGATGCGCTTCCGGGGTCGCGACATAAGGACCTCCTTCGCCAGCGCGCGGGTCGTGCCGTCGCGCCGACCGGCCCAGTATACGCCGCCCACGACCCATGCGGCGGACACGGGCGCGACCATGCGAGGTCGCAGGGAGTATCGCGCGTCTCCGGTACTGGAAGGTCGGGATACTCCCATGCCCATTTCCGGGCTGCCACGATGCCGTGGCGGGTCCGCAACGTCTAGTATGGGTATTGAGGCCCGCCGGTCTCACCCGCGCCTCCCGCCGGACCGGTGGGAGCAGCCGGGGCCGCCCGCTCACCTCTCTTGCGGGTGGCCGTGGCTCCGCCCCCGACCCGAGGCGGAATGGGGCAGGCGCACGGCCCCGCGCCTGTGTCCCCGGAGCCCTGCGTTCGGGCTCGGCGCACTGGGCGTGGACCGGCGGGCCTCGATATTTCTCGACCTGCACTCACACCGGAGGGGCGACGAATGGTCGTGGCGGAAACGCGAGTGGATGGGCTGGAGTGGGCGGACGTGCGGAGGTTCCGCGAGCGCTTCAGCGCCATTGCCGGCAATGTGGCCGGGGCAGTCGTGGCCTCGGAAGAGACCATCCACCTAGCGCTCTTGGGGTTGTTCGCTGAGGGGCACGTCCTGGTCGAGGACCGGCCCGGCGTAGGCAAGACCCTACTCGCCAAGTGCATCGCCAACTCCATCGACGGGGTATTCACGCGGGTCCAGTTCACGCCCGACCTCCTGCCATCGGATGTCACGGGCGCCAGCGTGTTCAACCCCCAGGACGGCCGCTTCGACTTCATGCCGGGTCCTGTGTTCACCAATGTCCTCCTTGCCGACGAGCTCAACCGGACCAACCCACGCACCCAATCGGCCCTGCTCGAGGCGATGGCCGAGGGGCAGGTGACGGCCGATGGGGTCACCAGGCTGCTCCCGCGTCCGTTCGTGGTGTTCGCGACGCAGAACTCCCTGGACTCCGCCGGCACGTTCCCCCTGCCCGACACGGAGCTCGACCGCTTCCTGCTGCGCGTCAGCATCGGCCTCCCGTCCCCCAGCGACGAGCTGGAGATCTTGCTGCGGTCCGAGCACGGCGGCCAGAACGTCCAGCCGGTACTGGAGGTCGCCGATGTCCTGGCGATGCAGGAGTTCGTGCGGCGCGTGGAGGTGGCGATGCCTCTCAAGGAGTACATCGTCGCCCTCGCCGGGGCTATCCGCCGCCACCCGGCCGTCCGCGGCGGCATGAGCCCACGGGGCACGGTTCTGCTCCAGCGCGCATCGCAGGGGTGGGCTGCCTTCCAGGGGCGCGACTTCGTGACCCCGGAGGATGTCGCCGCCGTGGCCCCGAGCGTCGTGGCGCACCGCATCACGGTCGACGGCCGGCAGGACGGCCTCGCCGAGTCAGTGGTCCGCGAG
>CAYTEC010000052.1:0-14963 GCA_964436745.1 uncultured Dehalococcoidia bacterium
GGGGCGAGTGGATTTGAACCACCGACCCCCTGCACCCCATGCAGGTGCGCTTCCGGGCTGCGCTACGCCCCGACTGAACGCCCAGTATAGCAGAGCGGCCGGTACGTCCTCAAGACGCGGCGCCGGCGACGACCGGACGGGGCCCGGTCGCGAAATCCATCGTGGAGCGGGCGGGCCTACTTGCCCATCAGTCCGCGGAGGGCGTCGCGGCGGCCTCGGCCCCCGCCCCCGCCCCCGGACATTTGCTTGATTAGCTTCTGCATCTGCCGGAACTGGTTCATGAGCTGGTTGAGGTCCTGCACCGTGACACCGCTGCCCGCGGCGATCCGTCGTCGTCGAGAGCCGTTCAGGATGTCCGGGTTGCGCCGTTCCGCCGGAGTCATGGAGAGCACCATCGCCTCCACTCGCCCCAGCCGGCCCTCGTCCGCCTCGGCGCCGCCAAGCCGCCCTTTCAGGCCGGAGAAGCCAGGCACCATCTCCATGACCTGCGCCAGCGGCCCCATCCGCTTCAGGGTCCGCAGCTGGTCCAGGAAGTCCTGAAGGTCGAAGTTGGCGCGGCGTAGCTTCCGCTCCATCTCCTGGGCCTGCTGTTCGTCGACGGCCTCCTGGGCCCGCTCGATGAACGTCAGCACGTCGCCCATGCCCAGGATCCGCGACGCCATCCGGTCCGGGTGGAAGGCTTCCAGCGCCTCCGGCCGCTCCCCGACGCCGATGAACTTGATCGGCACGCCGGTCACGGCGGTGATCGAAAGGGCAGCGCCACCGCGAGCGTCGCCGTCCATCTTCGTGAGCACCAGGCCGGTCAGCCTCGCTCGGTCGTGGAACTCCGTCGCCGTCCGCACAGCGTCCTGGCCTGTCATCGCGTCGGCCACCAGCAGGGTTTCCTGGGGACTGACGGCGGACTTGATGGTCGCCAGCTCAGCCATCAGCTCGTCGTCGATCGCCAGCCGTCCGCCCGTGTCCACGATGACCCACGCCGCGCCGGCACGCCCGGCTTCGGCCACCCCCCGCTTTGCCACGCCGACGACATCCGCCGCCGATGGGTCCTCGGAGTAGACGGCCACACCCAGCTGGCGACCCAGGGAGACAAGCTGTTCGATGGCGGCGGGGCGCCGGAGGTCTGCGGCCACCAGCGCGGCTTTGCGTCGCCCGTCGGCCTGGAGGTGGAGGGCGAGCTTGGCGGCGGTGGTGGTCTTGCCGGAGCCCTGGAGGCCCACGAGCAAGATCACGCTCGGCGTCGATGGCCCAGGGTGGAGGCTATGGTCCCCGGCGCTCAGCGTGGCCGTCATCTCCTCGTTGACGATCTTGACCACCTGTTGACCTGGATTCAGCCCCCGGAGCACGTCCGCCCCCATGGACCGCTCGCGCACGCGGGCCACAAATTCCCGGGCCACCCGGAAGTTCACGTCCGCCTCCAAGAGGGCGATCCGGACCTCGCGGAGCGCCTCGTCGATGTCGCTCTCCGTCAGTCTGCCCCGGCTCCCGATGCGCTGGAAGACGGCCCCAAGCTTATCCGTAAGCGCCTCGAACATATTCCTTCCTCCAAAGGCATTGTAGGGCTGTTCGTGCCGCGCCGCAAAGGTCACACCTCCGGCGCGGTCGGCGGGTCCGCCATCCCCGCAGCGCTGAACGCGCGGACCGACGGGGCGAGGCGCAGGGTGGCGCCGTTCGGTCGCACACGGCGACGGCGGGGGTCGTCGCGGGGGCAGGGGGCCGGGTGCCGGTAACGACCGAGGGCTGCGTCCGAACCGTCGCCACATGGCCGCGTCGCGACGGCATTCGTCGCGGATACCGGACGTGCCTCGGGGTTGACATGGTTCTGGGGGCCGTCTAGAATACGCCGCGCCGGGCCGCGGGCCCGTGCTTCCATATTTGCGCGCCAAAGGCAGTTCAGGAGGAGGAGGGCCTGATGGATTTTGAGATGCGGTACACGGCCGAGCAAGAGGATTTCCGGAAGGAGGTCCGGGGCTGGCTGGAGCAGAACGCCAAGGTGCCCGAGAGCCTTCTGCCACTGCCCAAGGAGGACATGGACACCACTCGGGAGCAGTACGAGTGGTCCCGTGAGTTCCAGCGGAAGCTGGGCGCCAAGGGCTGGTTCTACCCGACCATGCCCACCGAGTACGGCGGCGGCGGGTTGACCCCGGACCACGACATCATCATCAAGGAAGAGTTGGGTCGGTGGTCCACGCCAGCGCTGCCGAGCCCCGGCAACGTGGCGATCGCGCCCCTTTCGGTCTACGGGACGGAAGAGCAGAAGCAGCGCTTCTTGCGGCCCATGCTCCAGGGCGAGACGGTCACGTGGCAGCTCTGGACCGAGCCCGAGTCCGGCGTCGACCTTGCCTCCATCAAGACCCGCGCGGTCAAGGACGGCGACGACTTCATCTTCACCGGCACCAAGAACTACATCAGCGGGATCTTTGAGCCGGACTGGCTCAACATCCTGGTGGTGACCGACCCGGAGGCCCCCCGGCACGCCAACTTGGGTCAGTTCTACATCCCGGCCAATCTGCCGGGGATCAGCTGGCAGTACCAGGACCTGATCGTCAAGGGAGGCCAGCACTTCATCTTCCTGGACAACGTCCGCGTCTCCCGCGAGTACTTGGTGGGCCCGGAGACCGGCGGCTGGCGCGTTACCCAGAGCAGCCTGGAGCTCGAGCACGGTGCCGCGGGCGGGCTGGAGAGCCGATTGGGCGCCGTGACGAACGACCTTCTCAAGGCGTGGCGCGAGGGGTCGAAGGGCCGCTCGCTGGCCAAGGGCGACGAAGCAAGCACGCACCTGGTGGATGCCCACATCCGCACCAACGTGAACCGACTGATCGCGCGGCGGAACTACTGGATGTTCACCAACAAGATCACCCAGACGTTCCACGGCTCCCAGAACCAGTGGATGGGCCGGGAGACGCGGATCCGAACGGCGGAGGACAACCTGGATCTTCTGGGACCCTACGCCATCACGACCGACAAGGACTGGACGGTCCTGGACGGCCGCGTGGAGCTCGGGCAGCGGGGCGCCTCCATGGCTACCCACGGCGCCGGCTCCTACGAGATCGACAAGGTGATCATCGCGCGGCGGGTCGGCCTCAGCCGGACCAAGGAAGTGGCGGCGCCGACTCAGTAAACGCAATCGAATCGTGACTGCCCTCCTGGGGGTCCGGACTCCGAACAGGGCCGGCCCCGGGGAGGCGTCGAAGAGCGTCGTCGTCGGTTCACGGACTGCGGCGGCGCGGGGCATCCATCTCATCGCCCTCGCCTTTCGGAGACGAGGCCACTAGGGGCGTCCCGTCCCAACGATACGGCCTGAATGACCACTATTTTCGGGATACGGAGGCGATGCGATGGACCTTAGCTTCAGCGAGACCCAGAACCTAATCAGGAACTCCGCTCGGGAGTTCCTCACCCGCGAGTGCCCACGCTCGTTCGTCAAGGAGATGGACGAGAGCGACACGGGCTTCTCCCCCGACCTGTGGCGCCAGATGGCGGAGATGGGCTGGGTCGGCATGGCCCTCCCCGGCCAGTACGGCGGCGGGGACGCCTCTTTAACCGACGTGGCGGTGCTCTTTGAGGAGCTGGGGTACGCTTGCCTGAGCTCGCCCCTGCACTCCTCCGCGATTCTTGCTGGTGGGCTCATCCTGGAGGCCGGCTCCGACGCGCAGAAGAACGACCTGCTGCCTTCCATCGCCAACGGGTCCCGGATCCTGGCGGTCGCCATAACCGAGCCTGAGTACGGCTGGGGAGCTGGCTTCGTCAACCTCCAGGCTACTGCTTCCAGCGGCGGGTTCACGCTCAACGGCACCAAGCTGTTCGTTCCTGACGTACAGGTGGCGGACCAGGTGCTGGTGGTTGCGCGGACCTCCGGGAGCGGAGAGAGCGGCCTCACGATGTTCCTGGTGGACAAGGGGACCACGGGGCTTTCAAGCCGTGTCCTCTCCGGCTGGGCCGGGGACAAGCAGAACGAAGTGGTGTTCAACAACGTCCAAGTGCCGGCCTCGGCCGTCGTCGGGGCGGTGGACGGAGCCTGGGAGCCCCTCAACAAGGTGCTGGACCGCGCGACGGCCGTCATCAACGCCTACATGGTTGGCGGCATGCAGCGGCTCTTTGAGATGAGCACCGAGTACAGCCAGAACCGGGTCCACTTTGGGGTGCCCATCGGGACGTTCCAGCGGGTCCAGGACTACATCATCGACATCCTGAACCACACCGAGGCTTCTCGCTGGACCGCCTACGAGGCCCTGTGGAAGCTGGACGAGGGCCGGTCGGACGCTCCGGAGTCGATCTCCATGGCGAAGGCCGTGGCCAGCCAGGGGTTCCCGGCGAGCGCCCAGGACGCCCACCACGTCCACGCCGGGACGGGGGCGGACATGGCGTACGGCATGTACCTCTACACCAAGAAGGCCAAGAACCTCCACAGCTACCTTGGTGACGCCAGCTTCCACAAGCACCGCGTCGCCGAGGCGCTGCAACTCTAGGCCCACCCCTCACTTCGCACGACGACGAGAAGAGGTCCCCCGCTCAGTGCGAGGGGCCTCTTCTGATTCTCTTCGCGGCGCGGCAATCTTGAGCAACCGCTCCCAGTCTCTCGCCCCGTTGGCCCCGAGCTTGTCGGGGGGGGCGGGCGGGGTAGGACGGACCGAACATCGGACGGGGCGGCCTAGGGTTCCTTCAGCGCCGCAGAGTCCCAACGTTGTCCGCATGGCAGGGTCGGGGGACGCGCGCGGTTTCGTGGTTCGACAAGCTCACCATGAACCGGAGGGGGTCACCGAGGCGGTGCAGACTACGTTCGGCCTGAGCTTGTCGAAGGCCGTAGGGGGGTCCGTGGTTCGACAGGCTCACCACGAACGGGTAGGGGCTCACTTCAAAGTGGGCAGAGAGTGCGCCGCACCCATCCCGGGCTGAAGAGAAGGCCCTGGCGGCGCGCGGGCGGCGCCCGCTCAGTCGGTGGTGACGGCCCCCGTGGACGCGGAACCCACCAGCCGTGCGTACTTGGCCATGACGCCCGCGGTGTACCTGGGGGCCGGGGGCTGCCAGCCCTCCCGCCTCCGGGCCATCTCTTCGTCGGAGACACGGACGGTGAGCTCTCGCCGTTCCACGTCAAGCACAATGGTGTCGCCATCCCGGATCAGGGCGATGGGGCCGCCCATGGCGGCCTCCGGCGCGACGTGGCCGACGTTCGGCCCGTGGGTGGCGCCCGAGAACCGGCCGTCGGTGAGGAGCAGGACATCCTCGCCAAGGCCGCTGCCCGCTATGGCGCCCGTTACCGCCAGCATCTCCTGCATCCCCGGGCCGCCTTTCGGACCCTCGTATCGCAGGACCACCACGTCGCCGCGCTTCAGCTCCCCGCGGTTGACCGCGTCGAAGGCTGGCCGCTCGCCGTCGAAGACGCGAGCAGATCCCTCGTGGGAGAGATGGCTGGTGCCGGCCACCTTCATCACCGCCCCATCGGGCGCCAGGTTGCCACGGAGAATCACTAGTCCCCCCGTTGGGCTGCGGGGGCTGGCGACCGGGTAGACCACGCGACCGTCGGGCGCGGCGTCGAACGCCTCCAGGTTCTCCGCCAGCGTCTTGCCGGAGATCGTGAGAGCGTCGCCGTGGAGCAGCCCGGCGGCAAGGAGCTCCTTCATGATGACGGGTACGCCGCCGACGCGATGCAGGTCGGACATAACGTACTGGCCGCCGGGCCGCATGTCGGTTAGGTAGGGGGTGCGGCGGCTGAGCCGGTCGAAGTCGTTGATATCCAGGGGGACGCGCGCCTCGTGGGCGATGGCGAGGAGGTGAAGGACAGCGTTGGTGGAGCCGCCCATTGCCAGCACAAGGGTGATCGCGTTCTCGAACGCCTCGCGGGTCATGATGTCGCGGGGAGTCGTGCCCCGCTCCAGCAGGGCATGGATAACCGCGCCCGCCGTGTGGGCGTTTTCGTCGGTGCGAGGGTCGACGGCGGGGATGGATGCGGCGCCGGGGACCGACATGCCCAGGGCCTCGATGGCGGAGGCCATGGTGTTGGCGGTGAAGAGGCCCGCGCAGGCCCCCTCGCCTGGGCAGGCGATGCGCTCCATCGCATGAAGCTCGTCGAGGGAGAGGCGGCCCTGGGCCTGGGCGCCCACGGCCTCGAACATGTCCTGGATGTTGATGTCACGTCCCTGGTACTGGCCGGGCAGGATGGTGCCGCCGTAGACGAAGACGGCGGGGAGGTTCAGGCGGGCCATCGCCATGAGCGCGCCGGGCATGTTCTTGTCGCAGCTCCCCACGACGATGAGGGCGTCCATGCTCTCGGCGAACGCAACTGTCTCGATGGAATCGGCGATCACCTCGCGGCTGACCAGGGAGCCGCGCATACCCTCGGTGCCCATGGAGATGCCGTCGCTGACGGTGATGGTGCCGAAGAGGAAGGGGACGCCGTCGGCGGCGCGGACGCCCTCCTTGACCTTGCGGGCGATGCGGTCGAGGTGGACGTTGCAGGGGGTGACGTCGCTGGCCAGGTTGGCGACGGCGACGAAGGGACGGTTCATGTCCTCGTCATTGAGGCCGACGGCGCGGAGCATGGCACGGGCGGGGGCACGGTCGGGGCCGTCGGTGACCACGTGACTGCGGTGCTTCAGCTTGGCCTTGAGGTCCGTCGTCATGGGGTCCTCCCGTTGGGTGCGGATGGGCGCGCGGCTACGCGCGGCGCGACAACGTAGCTTACACGCGGCGGTGGGTGAGGGCAAGGGAGGGGGCAACGCCCTCCATCTAGTGCACCGTGACGCTCTTGGCAAGGTGGCGGGGGCGGTCGATGGGGCAGTCGCGCTCCCGCGCGCAGTAGTACGACAGCAGGTGGACGGCCGCCGATGCCAGAACCGGGAAGAAGAGCGGGTCGGTGGCCGGAAGGCGGACCAGTTCGTTGACCACCGAGGCCACGGCGTCGTCGTCGGTGTCTGTGATGGCGATGACCGGGGCGCCGCGCGCGCGGATCTCCTTGACGGCGTTCAGCACGCGGGTGTAGGTGCGGTCTTTCGGCACCAGGGCGATGACCGGGGTCTCCGGCGTGAGCATCGCGAAGGGGCCGTGCTTCAGCTCCCCGGCAGGGTAGCCCTCCGCGTGCAGGTACGCTAGTTCCTTGAGCTTCAGAGCGCCCTCCAGCGCGACGGGGTAGTTGATCCCCTTCGCGATCAGGTAGACGTGCTCGCGCGGCGCCAGCATCTTGCCCACGTCGCGCAGCCGGTCCTCCATGCCCAGAACCCGCTGCACCTTCGCGGGCACCAGGCGGAGCTCCGTCAGCAGATCGTGGAGCCGGTCAATGGACGGTGGGAAGAGGCAGAGGCCCAGCAGGTACAGGTCGATGACTTGCGCCATGAAGGTCTTGGATGCGCCGACGCTCGTTTCCGGCCCCGCCCGAGTCTCCAGCGTGTGCTCAACCAGCCGCGTGATGCTGCTGTTGGGGGTGTTGGTCACCCCGATCGTGAGTCGTCCGGAATTTCGAGCCAGCCGGGCCGCGCTGATGGTGTCCGCCGTCTCGCCCGACTGCGTGATGAAGATGCCCCACGAGCTTGCGTCCGCGGGCCGGAACGACTCCAGCTCCGAGGCGATGCGAACGGTGACATCGACCGGCGAGAGCTCGGAGAAGAATTCGCCCGCCAGCAGGCCGGCGTAGTAGGCGGTGCCGCAGCCGGCCAGGAGAATCCGCGACGGCCGATCGAGGGCCATCAGGTCGGGCTGGAGGGTGACCCCAGGATCGGTGCTGGCGATCTTGCCAGCCAGCGTATCGCGGATCACGCGCGGCCCCTCATGGACCTCCTTGAGGAAGTAGTGGTCGTAGCCCGCCTTCCCCAGGTCCTGGGGCCGCCAGCTGATCTGGTGGATTGAGCGCTGGACCGGAGCCTCGTTGTGAAAAACCCGGACGCCCTCCGGTTGGAGGCGCACCAGGTCGCCGTCCTCCAGGTAGATGACTCGGGACGTGCTCTCGATGACCGCAGGCACGTCGGAAGCGACGATCTGCTCGCCCTCGCCCAGCCCGATCACCAGCGGGCTCTCCCGTCGCGCCGCCACCAGCATGCCGCTGCCCCGGTGTATGGCGACCAGGGCATAGGAGCCCTCCACGTCCCTCAGGGCGCGGACGACGCTGTCCATGGGGTCCTCTGAGGCGTACGACTCGATCAGGTGGGCGAGCACCTCGCTGTCAGTGTCCGACGCGAATGTGTGCCCCTGCTCCACGAGCCTGTTTCGGAGCGCCAGGAAGTTGTCGATGTCGCCGTTGTGGACGATGGCAACGTCGCCGCCACAGTCCAGGTGGGGGTGGGCGTTTGCGACGGTGGGCCGGCCCACCGTCGCCCACCTCGTGTGTCCGATTCCAGCGTGGCCGGGGAGGTCATCGGCGTGGTCCCGGAGTCTTTCGACGGGGCCGGTCTCCTTGGAGACCTCGATGCCGTGGGCGGTCTGGACCGCGACGCCGCACGAGTCGTAGCCACGGTACTCCAGCCGTTCCAGGCCGTTGAGAAGGACAGAGTACGCGTCCCGGTTCCCCGTGTAGCCGACAATTCCGCACATGCCCCCGGTTCCCTCCCTCGAGCCGCCTAGACTACGTAGCTCAGTTCCGGGACGTCCTCCCGGACCGCGTTCATCTCCCGCACCCGCGCGCCGTGGCCCACCAGGGTCCCCGGGCGGATCGAGACGTCGGCCCCGATCTCGACGTCCTCCGCGATGACGCAGCCCATCTGTACCGTGGTCGTCTGGTCGTTGGCGCGGGCCTGAGTCTTGGCGCCGGGGGCCGTGAGCCTGGGACCGAGGCTGCACCCGTCGGCGACGATGGAATCGCTCAGGTGGGTGTGGCTGCCGATCTGCACCGAATTGCCGATGACGCAGTTCCGGATCTGCGTGAACGACTCGATGACCACGTTGTTGCCGATGCTCGTGTAGGGGAATATGGAGACGCCTGGGCCGATCTCGCACCCCTCGCCGATCACGACAGGGCCGACGATGTAGCAGTTCGCCCGCAGCACGCTATTCTCGCCCAGGAAGAGCGGCCCCTTCACGACGACACCGGGCTCTTGCTGTCCCCGGATTTCGCCTCCAGCCTCGGCCAGGGCGAGCCCGTTCAGCTTGAGCAGGTCTTGCGGGTAGGCAGCGTCCCACCAGTTGCCTGGGGCCTCACTGACCGCGATCTCGCTGCCGTCGCCGATGGCCGCGTTCAGG
The DNA here is from genome assembly GCA_964436745.1 of uncultured Dehalococcoidia bacterium. GTDB lineage: Bacteria > Chloroflexota > Dehalococcoidia > Lucifugimonadales > UBA1127 > CAYTEC01. The sequence goes on from CAYTEC010000052.1 coordinate 9,163, forward strand.
GCGCCGGGGAGGTCCAGCCCTTCCCCTACATAGTCCAGGATGGGGCGGCTCAGTCGGTAGATGCCGGTGCTTGTCCAAGGGCTTGTGGGCTCGGCGGGCTTCTCCTCGAGCGCGGTTGCAAGCCCCCCACGGACGGCCACGACCCCGTACTGGTGGCCGGGGGCCTGGTCGGTGACCAGGATGGTGTCGCGCTCGGCGCGCACCAGATCGCGTATCGTGGCGGAGGTGATGACGTTGTCGCCAGGCAACACCAGGAAATGCTCCCGCACCAGGTCCGCCGCCGCGCGCAGGGCGTGTCCCGTGCCAAGCTGCTGCTCCTGATGCACGTAGCGGATGCTGGCCCCGAACCGTTGGCCCGACCCGAAGTGGTCCTGCACCTTCTCTCGCTGGTACCCAACGACCACGACGATGTCCCGGATCCCCACCCCCACCAGGGCCTCCACGACGTACTCGAGGATGGGCTTGTTGCAGATGGGCAGCATGACCTTGGGGCGCAAGGCCGTCAGAGGGGAGAGACGCTCGCCCTTGCCCGCGGCAAGGATCACCGCCTGATCAATTGCCCCTGGCTTGCTGCCGTTGCCGCCCACCGATCCTCCCCCTACCCTGTCGCTCTGGCCGTTGCACCCGGCCGGGCCGAAAGCACGCGGTCGTCCAGCAGTCCCCGCAGCTCACACAGGTCGCGCACCACCGGCACGCCCTGGCCCTCGAAGACCCCTGGCGCGGTATGCGCGCGCCCGACGAAGCCGATGTCCACGGCGCGAGCCGCCTCCAGGTCCAGCATCGCGTCGCCGATCATGACAGCCTCGGCGGGATCGATGTCCCAACGGTCGAGGACCGCGCGGCAGATGTCAGGCTTGGCGGCTGGTGAGCCGAACACGCCGTCGAAGTATTCCGCGAGGCCCTGGGCCTTGACCACGTCGCGAAGCTCGTCCTCAGGCGTGCCGGAGGCCACGAACATGAGGCAGCGTCCGCGGTACGCCTCCAGCAGGTCCACGGCTCCCTCCACCTTGGGGCACGAGAGGTAGTCCCGCGCGATGTCCGCGCCGAAGCGCGCGCCCAGGTCCGCCTCCTCGCGGGGAGTGAGCGGCTGGTGGAGAATGTGGGCGTAGATGTGCCGCAGCTTCACGTACCGGGAGAGGCTCACGTTGTCACGCCAGTACTGGAGGGCTTCCGAAAGGCGCTCCGGGTGGTCCGGGAAGAGCCTGGCGGCGGCCTGCAGCTTCAGTTCGACGGACTCCAGGATGACCCCGTCGAAGTCGAATATCAGCGCCCGTATCTGGCCCACTTCGTGTCCGCGGCTTTCTCTGGGCTACGAATCCCGTGGATGACCGGCATCTCCCCAAAGGAACAGCATACCTGGGCCACGAGTGACTGTCCAGCAGGGCCGAGCGCCCTTCCCGGAGGCTACGCCAGTCCCACCCTCGATAGGAACTCGGGCCGGCCGCGCACCCCCAGGTCCACGCGGAACAGCGCGCCGGCGCCCCGGCCCTCGCGCTCCTTGTCGCCGCCCCCGGCGGTGGTCACGTACGCCATGTCCAGGTCAGGGCCGCCGAAGGTGAGCGACGACACCTTGCGAGCGGGGAACGTGACGCGGCGCTCCTCGGACCCGTCCGGCCCGTGGCGCACGATGCACGACCCGTCCCACCGCGCCGACCACACGTGGCCCTCCGCGTCCACCGTCATTCCGTCGGGCCTGCCCTCGCCATCGTTCTCCGGGGTGCGGACGAAGACTCGCGGCCCGGAGATGGCGCCGGACGCCCGGTCGTAATCGTAGAGCGTGATGGTCCGGGCGCGGGTGTCCGTGTGGTAGAGGCCGGTGAGGTCCGGGGTGAAGCCCAGGCCGTTGGAGGTTCCCACGCCCTCCAACACCACCTCGATCGAGCCGTCGATGTTGAGGCGGTAGAGCCTGCCGGGGCCGCGTGGACCCGACATCGTGCCGCAGAAGACGCGCCCCTCGGGGTCCGCGATCACGTCGTTGAAGCGGGACTCCTCCTCGCCCGGCAGGCCCTCGATCAACGGGCGCACGACGCCGTCCCGCAGAATGCCGACCGCGCCGCCCGCCATGAACAGGAGCAGGGCGCCGTCAGCCTGGACCGTGTACCCCCCGATGACCCCCCCGTTGTAGTGCTCCTGGTGCTGGCCCGTGGCCGGGTCGTAGCGGAACATCCTGCCCTCGGGGATGTCCACCCAGTAGAGCCGTCGCTCCATGGGATGCCACAGGGGACCCTCGCCGGTCTCGCACAGGTAATCGGCGATCATCTCGGGGGTCATGGGCTCACCCAGGTCCGCCGACCCGCTCCCACGCTCCCCGAAACGTCCGGAGGAAGGAGAGGGCCAGTATCTTGAGATCCAGGGCCAGCCCCATCCGGTCCACGTACAGGGCATCGTAGCGAAACTTGTGCCGGTACCGGGCGTTCTTGGCCGCGTGGACCTGCGCGAGCCCCGTCAGGCCCGGCCGCACCGTTACCCTCAGATGGAACCGAGGCAGGTCCTTCGCCATCACCCCATTGTCGGGGTCCGGCGGGTCGTTGACGACGGGGGCAAGCGGTTTCGGGCCGACGAAGCTCATGTCACCCTTCAGGATGTGCAGCAGCGCGGGGAGCTCGTCCAGGGCGGTGGCGCGCAGGAGGCGTCCCACGCGCGTGAGGCGCGGGTCGCGGGAGGGCGGCAGGTCAGCGATGGGATTCTCGCCACGACGCATGGTCCGGAATTTTTTCAGCTTGAAGACCTTGCCACCTCTCCCAAGCCGGTCCTGGTGGAAGAACATGGGAGGGCCATCAGTCAGGAGAATAACGAGCGCGGCCCCCACCCACACGGGCGACGAGAGCACCAGCCCGACGAGCGCAAGTCCCACGTCCAACGCGCGCTTCAAGAGCGCGTAGCCGCTGCTTGGCGCGCGGGCGGCGGTCCCTCCGCTAGCCGAGCGCTGCTTTGATCTCTGCGTGCTGCTCATGGATCCTGCCGATGGTGCTGCAAATCCGGTCGATTGTCTCGTCGTCCATGTGGGAGAACATCGGCAGGCACAGCACGCTTGCCGCGACGGCCTCGGTCACGTGGAGGTCGCCGGATACGCTGTCACGATACTCAGCGTACGCCTGCTGCTGGTGGAGCGCCGGGTAGAAGTACCGGCGGGACATGATGTTCTCCGCCTGGAGGGCCTGGGCGAGCTGATCCCTGGAGAGCCCGAACTCCGCCTCGCCCACCAGGAGGGGGAAGTCCTTGTACGTGCTTTCGCCGCCCGCGACGAGCCGCTGCAGGCCGATGCCGGGAATCATGGAAAGGCCCTCGGCGTAGCGGGCGGCCAAGGCGCGGCGCCGCTCGACGTTCTCGGGGAGGCGGCCCAGCGATTCCAGGGCGAGCAGGGCGTGGAATTCGCTCATGCGCGCATTGATGCCGGGGAACTCGCAGTCGTAGTTGCCGGGGTTGCCGTAGTCGCGCCCGATGCGGAAGTGCCTCGCGGCGGCCTCGTTCTTGGCGATGGCCATCCCGCCCTCGGCGGCCACGACCAGTTTGGTCGGGCTGAGCGAGAAGATCTCCACGTCGCCGAAGCCTCCCACGGGCCGCTCCTGGTACGTGGAGCCCATGGCGTGTGCGCTGTCGAAGACCAGCGCCAGGCCGTGCCTGCTGGCGATCTCTTCCAGCCGGTCCGGGTAGCAGGGGTTCCCGAACGTGTGCACCGCGCAGATGCCCACGGTCCGCTCGTTGATAGCGGCTTCCGCCCGGTCCGGGTCCAGCAGCAGGGTGTCCGGTTCGATGTCCACAAACCGGGGCGTCAGCCCGTTCCACAGGAGGGGGTGTCCCGTAGCCGAGAACGTGAAGCTGGGAAGTATCACCTCGCCGCCCGGCTCGACGCCCAGGGCACGCCACGACAGCATGAGGCCCGCCGTGCACGAGGAGAGGGCCACGGCGTGCTCGACGCCCAGCGATTGCCGTGCCGCGTCCTCCAGTTCCCGGACCCAGCGGCCGTTGGTGAGCATGCCGGAGGTTACCACTTCCCGGAAGCCGTCCTCCAGGGCCGCGTAATCGGGCATCGTGGGCTGGGTGATGGGCACGGTCTGCGGGAAGGCTGGCTCGGCGCCCAAGATCGCGGCTCTGCCTGGGGTGCTCATTCTTCCATCATCTCCTCGCGGACCACGCGCGGCAATTTGGCTTTGGGGCTCTCCAGCCGCCACCCCAGGAGGTCGCGGGTCAGGGTGACGTCGGCAACGGAGTCAAAGAGCTGGTCTTGCTGGCCGTCCTCGAAGCGGACCTCCAGCTCGGGGCGGACCTCCCGCACCAGCCCGATCACCTCTCGAATCGTCAGCCCCTCCCCGCTGCCGATGTTCAGCACACGGTTGGAGGCCTCCGGGACCTCGATCACACGGGTCAGGGCATTGAGCACGTCGCCGGCGTAGACGAAGTCGCGGAGCTGCTCCGCGCCGAACACCGAGAGGGGCCGGCCTTCTCGGGCGCGGGTCAGGGCCAGGTGAATGATGCCGCGGTGCCCCCTACCGTAGACGTTGAAGAGGCGCAGGATGGTGTACGGGATGCCGTAGCAACGTGCGTACGCCTGCACCAGCATCTCCACAAGCCACTTGTGCCAGCCGTAGATGGCGGTGGGATCCGGGGTCGTGTCCTCGCCCACGGGCACGCTGGACACCTTCCCGTAGACTGCCGCCGTGGATGGGACGATCAGCCGCTGGGGGGGATGCAAGCGGCACATCTCGAGCACACGCTCCGTGCTGACCACGTTGAGGCGGAAGCTGCGGTCCGGGTCCCTCTGCGCTTCCCCCGCGTCCGCCAGTCCGACCAGGTGGACGACGACTTCCGGCGGAGGGTCCCACGCCCTCGCGGCCCCATCGGGCTCGAAGAGATCGCCCTGGATGAACCTGTAGTCGACCGAGGCCAGGTCCCCGGGCGGGGGACCCAGATCCAGCACGGACACCTCGTACCCATTCCTCGCCAGGCCACGGACAAGGTGGCTGCCGATGAACCCGTGACCGCCGGTGACCAGGACCCTCATGGCGCCTCCCGAGAACTTATCAGAAGGGCAGCGGCTCTTGCTGCCTGAGAAACCGAGCGGGCACCCCCACGACGACGGTGTCCGGCATCACGTCCTTCCGCGCGACGGCCCCCGCTCCCACGTGGGCGTTGTCGCCGATCCGCACGCCGGGCAGCACCACGGCACCTGATCCCACGGTGGCATACCGCCCCACGATCACGGCGCCCGCCAGGGTCGCCCCCGGCATCGCGTGCGCGCCCTCCATGAGCTCATTGTCGTGGTCCAGGGAGGCGCTGGTGTTCACTACGGCGCCCATGCCAAGCGAGGAGCCGGTGTTCACGACCGCTCCCGGCATGACGACCACGCCCAGCCCCACGACCACGTCCGGCGCGACGACCGCTCGGGCGTGGATGGCGCTCGTCAGGGGCAGCCCCCACTCCAGCAGCCTGCGGATCACGCGGCCCCGGACGATGTTGTCGCCGATCCCCACGATGAACGCGGCTCCTTCGTCGCGCGCAAGGCTCTGGGCCAGCTCCAGCCCTCCCAACACCCTGGCGCCGCTGACCTCCCGCCCCCGCATCAAGGGGCTGTCGTCCAGAAAGCCCAGGACCCGGCCGCCAGCGGACCGCACAGCGTCAAGGATAACACGGCCGTGGCCCCCGGCCCCAACGATTGCCACGGGCCGACCAACGTTCCCCTGCACGGCGTTTCCCGGCATCCGCCTGAGCCTCCTGTCGCAGACTCCCGTCTATCAGGTTCATGAAGAACCTGTTTCGACCATCCCCCTGCCCCCTTCCTGGCCAGGAAGGGGGTGGAGATT
>CAYTEC010000053.1:0-12133 GCA_964436745.1 uncultured Dehalococcoidia bacterium
GACGAGGCCGACGAGGCAGTCACCCGAATGGACTGGCAGGTCGTTCGCGATCGGGTGACCACCGTGCTGGTCCTCGACCCTGGCAATTCAGACGCCCAGACCTTCCTCGCCGCTGCCGAGCGCGCCCTCGGCACGGCGCCGGCCCCCGCGCCGCCTCCTTCGCCTCCGGCCGGTACGAGGTGGAGCGCTTCCTGGGCGAGGGCGACAAGAAGCGAGTATACCTGGCCCACGACACGCTCCTCGACCGAGACGTTGCGTTCGCCCTCATCAAGACCGATGGGTCGATGACGCCGGTCGCCAGCGCATCCAGCGCGAGGCGCAGGCCATGGGCCGCCTCGGCTCCCATGGCCACATCGTGACCGTGTTCCGTTTTGGCCAGGAGGGCGACCAACCTTTCATTGTCACCGAACTCATGCGCGGCGGCAGCGACCCGGCACCATGTTCGAATCCTGGCGGAGCCACCATAGGTCACCGTGGCGACACGCCAATTGCGAGTCCCTAGGGGTGGCGATGGAGAAGCTGTATGAGCCTGGAGCGCGCGGGATTTGCCCGCACTGCGCGCGCGAGACTCGGTTTGACCATGCGAACACGCTCCTCACGAACATGGGTGTCGATACGCGCCCGTTCGACAAGCCCTTCAACCTCGTCATTCTGCGCTCGTCCAGGTCGGACGTCTTCATCCGCGCCTCCAGGTGCACGTTGTGCGAGGGCATAGTCGTCTGGACAAGCTCGACAACTGAGGGTGGGAGGTCCGTTGACTCAAGAGCGGTGCCACCTGGCTCCGAACGTCCCGTGTCCCCAGAAGTACCATCCGCCGTTGCCGATGTGTTCAGGCGGGCTTCCCGGCTGGTCGATGCCGATGCCACCGCTGCGGCCGCGTTCTGCCGCACGTGCCTGGAAAAGGTCTTCGACGACAGGGGCGTTCCAAGGACATGGGCTAGCGGGAAGGGCGAGGAACAGTTGGTCGGTCTCACGGACCGCATCAAGAAGTTCCTCGAGGCAGACGATGTACTGCGACCTGCAACGCGAGCCAACATCGACTACATCCGAACGATGGGGAATTTCATACACCTGAACAGGTCCATCGCAACGGGAGACCCTGTCGAGGTCACATCTGAAGAAGCGGCGTGGCTGCTGGACGTACTCCAGATGGTGTTCGAGGACCTGTACGTTCAGCCAGTGCTCGACGAACAGATGAAGGCAAGACTTCAGGCGAAGAGCAAGGACGTCGGTGAAAGGTAGCCACGGTCCCCGGTAGCTCAGCGGTAGAGCGGGTGGGTACCCTGGCCCCCGTCACCAGGCATGAAACCACGACACCGTATCTATATGAATATACCTGTCATGGCAGCTTCCATGCTGGGCGGTTTCAGAACGATCTGGGGACCAAGCCCCACGGTCATGGAAGGCCGAAGGGGGAATCGCGTGGGGCATCGCCGTTCACCAGATGGGGCGACGATCCGCCCTTGACGGGTGTCTGCCACGACACGTGAATCGGATCGACGTGCAGTCGACCGTGCGCGGTGGACACCTGTTGACGAGGGGCTAGGCGGGAGGCGACACTCCCGGTCGGCGACGCCGCATCGCTACAGAGGTAACAGGTCCACCATCACGACGTAGACCAGGATGACCAAGGCCAAGACGGGGAGCGCTATGACGCCAACGACGATGCTGGCTGCGACGTCGGGCGCGACGGCCCCAGGGCGATGGTGAAACCCAATCGCCGCACCTACGGCCACGGTCACGAGCAACAGCAAGCCCGGCAGTACCGGTGGTGCCCAGAGGAACGTGAGGACGATACCGGCCAAGCCCCCCACGAGCCCTCCGACCACAGCCGCCAAGACGCCCACCACCAAGTGGCGGGCACGCCCTCTGAGGTTCAGCTGCCTCCGCGTACCCGTACCTGCCTTCCCGAGGAACGCTCGCGACTCGGTCTGTCATGGCATGGGCGCGCCCACGCAGATGGCGCTAGTGTGCAACCCCCGAACGTCGCTGTCAATCGTCCTCGGGGTGCCTTCCTAGTCACCAGCCGTAAGAAGGCGGCGCCGACGCATCTCTTTCAGAACGATCCAGGGGCCGGGCCTCCCGGTTCTTGAATGCCGAAAGCGGAATCGCCTAGAGCACCCTTCACCCGGCGGAACGCGAGAACGATTCGCCCGCCCAACTCAGGCAGCTTCCGCTTGCCCATGAAACCATGAAGGCGGAATGTAGATCGTAAGTGGTTTCATGGGTAGCCTTCATACCTGCGCGAGCCTTGACTAACTGGGGTGAAGCGCGGAGGCAGACTGGCCACAGGGCGCCAGCCGAACCTCTCAGTACGCATGGATCGCGCGGCGCTGGCTACCCGCGCGCGAGCAGGCACGTGCCGAGGGCAAGATGGTGGGGCGGAGGTTGGAGGAGGCCATACGGGAGAAGCTGGAGCGGGAGGCCAGCGCCACAGCGGAATCGTAGGCAATAGGGGCGGTAGAGCAGATGGCTCGACGGGAGCATTTGGACGAAGCCGCTGTATCCAGCTACGAGACGGTCCCCGGTGGCTTGGCGGTTGAGCGGGTCCTTCCTGGGAAGGATTACCCCCAGGCTTGAGGTTCGAGTCCTCACCGGGGAGCCATTTCCCCCCTCCTCACGCTACCGCGTCTGCCGCCGCCTTGAACCGCCGGATCGCGTCCATGTGCTCCTGTGGGGTGGTGAATCCCGCCCCCATCGCGTTCACCGTGACGTGGGTCGCTCCCAGGTCTCGCCACGCCCCCAGCGTCTCCACCCACGCCCCCTCGTCGCCCCACGTGTAGCCCACCTGCCCCTCGATCCCGATGTCGGCCGGGTCGCGGCCCGCCTCGCGGGCGTACTCGCGCAGGAGCGCCAGGCGATCCCGAATCCCATCGTTGGGGCGGCCGAGCGGAAAATAGCCGTCGGCCAATCGAGCGGTGCGTCGGAGCACCGGGTCGGCGGAGCCGCCGATCCAGATGGGGATGGGGCGTTGGATGGGCATCGGGTTGATGCCAGCCCCCGGAATCGAGTGCCATCGACCCTGGAACGACACCGCCTCGCTGGTCCAGAGCGCGCGCATCACCTCGATCTGCTCCTCAATTCGTCGTCCGCGATTGCCGAACGGCTCTCCCAGCGCTTCGTACTCCACCGCGTTCCAGCCGATGCCGACCCCCAGCCGGAGCCGCCCCTCGCTAAGCACGTCCACCGCCGCAGCCTGTTTGGCCGCCAGAGCCGTCTGGCGCTGGCCCAGCACCAGGACGCCGGTGACCAGCTCCAGAGTGCGCGTGGCGGCCGCCAGGAAGCCGAAGAGCACAAAGGGCTCGTGAAAGGCATGGTGGAGCGCATAGGCCCCCCGCCAGGCGTCGCGCTGGGACGTGTCGGCGCCCAGGACGTGGTCGTACGCCAGCAGGTGGCTGTACCCCAAACCCTCCGCTGTCTGGGCATAGTCCCGGATCGCACCCGGGTCCGAGCCGATCTCGGTCTGCGGAAAAACGACTCCCAACTTCATGCAAACCTCCTGCGGCGGATTTGCGCCAGTATCGGAGGGACCGTTGGTCGTGTCAACCGAACCCTCGCGTGGAGGCGAAAGAGCGAATCGCTCGGGTCGTGGCCCGCCTGGTCAGCGGTTTCGTACACCAGACGGAGGTGTGGGGGAATTCACGAGCCAACGAGCCCCTCGACGGAGTGCTTTCCGCAGTGGGTTCTGGTATACTCCCGCGCACATCGGACCCTGCAATACTCAAACTGCGGAGGTTGAGCATGCCAGGCGCGGCAAGTGGACTGAAGGTGCTGGAGATCGCTCAGGGAATGCCGGGCTCGCTGGCGGGGATGCTGCTGGCGGACCAGGGGGCGGAGGTGGTGAAGCTGGAGGCGCCCACAGGCGACCCATACGCCTCCGAGGCCGGCTTCCGCTTCTGGAATCGCGGCAAGGTGCGGGTAGCGGCCGACCTGAAGGACCCCGGAGCCGCCGATACCCTCCGCGGGCTCTCCAGGGCCGCGGACGTCGTCATCGTCGGCCTCAGCCAGTCCACGGCGGAGTCGCTGGGACTCACGTATGACGAGCTGTCGCGAGAGAACCCTAGGCTCGTCTTCGCCACGATCACCGGCTACGGGTGGGATAGCGCGCGCAGGGACGAGCTCGCCATCGACGGCACGGTCCACGCTCGCATGGGCTCGATGCTCTCGCCCCAGAACGGCGGCTCCCGCGAGGGCCCGATCTTCGTCGCGCCCCGGATAGCCAGCTACGCCGCCGCGATGACGTGCGTGCAAGGCATCCTGGGCGCCCTCCACGTCCGGGAAACCAGCGGAAGGGGCCAGCACGTGGACGCCAGCCTGCTTCGGGGGGCCCTCAACTACCGTGGCAACGGGTTGCTCACGGCCGCCCAGCACCAGGAAGACCTGCCGGTGCAGCCCGCCATCCGGGAGCCCCGTGGAAATCGCCCCCTCTTCAACCTCTGCGAGTGCGCGGACGGCCGCTGGATCAGCATGGCGGCGTTCACGCGGGCATTCTGCGAGGTGGGTCTGCGCGTGATGGGCCTCAGCGATCTCCTGGAGGACCCCAGGTTCGCGACGATGCCCAATACCTTCGCCAATGACGACGACCGTATGGCGATGCTGAACATCCTTTGGGACAAGTTCCGCGAGAAGCCGCTCCAGGAGTGGATCGACCTCATGTGGGAGGCGAAGGTGCCCTGCGAGCCGGTGCTGAGCGTGGACGAGTTCCGCGACCACGAGCAGCTGTGGGCCAACGGCTTGGCGGTGAACGTTGACGACCCCGTGGTCGGACCGATGGTGCAGCCCGGCCTCCTGGGCGCGCTGTCCGAGACGCCCGGCGAGATACGCCCCGCCGAGGCCGCGCCGCGCCCGCCGGAAGCGCTGCGGGAGGTCCTGGAGCGCTGGGGCGTCCCATCGGACAACCCGGTCCCCACGCCCACGGCGACAGGCGGCGCGTTCCGACGCGGTCCCCTGACCGGGGTCCGGGTGCTCGACTTCACGGCTTTCGTGGCCGGTCCCATGTGCGGGCGGCTCCTGGCGGACCTGGGCGCGGAGGTCATCAAGGTAGAGCCTCCCGAGGGCGACTACTTCCACGCCCCCTCCATGCGGGGCTCCTTCGCCGTCCTCAACCGGGGCAAGAAGGGTGTCGTGCTGGACCTGAAGCAGCCCCGCAGCAGGGACGTGCTTCACGACCTGGTCCGCGAGGCTGACGTGGTGGTCTACAACTACCGTCTGGGGGTCGAGGACCGGCTGGGCCTTGACTACGAGAGCCTGAGCGCGGTGAACCCCAAGCTGATCCTGTGCCGCATCACCGCCTTCGGCCCCCAAGGACCCCAGGCGTACCGGCCCGGCTACGAGACCTCGATAAGCGCCCTGTCAGGCAACTACGTCGAGCAGGCTGGCGAGGGCAACGCGCCGGCCACCTTCGGTGCGGCCGACATCTCCTCCGGCATCGCCGGCGCCACCAACATCCTCATGGCGCTCCGGGCCCGCGACCAGACGGGCCTCGGCCAGCACGTCGAGTCGGCCATGATCGGTACCTTGAGCTACGTGGCGGGCGACGGCTTCCCGGACTACCCAGGCAAGACCCCACGGCCCATCGTGGACAAGGGCCAGCACCGGGCCGGGCCCCTCTACGGCCTCTACGAGACCAGCGACGGCTGGCTCTTCCTCGCCGCCGTCCACGACCGGCACTGGACGGCCCTCGGGAACGCGCTAGGGGTCCCCGAGCTCCGCGACGACGCCTTCGGCACCGCCCAGGGCCGGGCAGCGAACGCCGCGCGGCTCGCGGAGATGCTCACCGGAGTGTTCGGGGAGCGGAGGACGGCCGATTGGGAGTCCCTTCTGGAAGCGGCCAACGTGCCCTGCGTGAACCCGATGGTCGAGACTCCGTCGTTCTTCCTCGACGACCCGCGGTCGGTAGAGGACGCGCTGGTGGTGAGCCTGCCGCACCCCCACTTCGGGACGCTCACCGAGCCGGGAGTGCCGGTCCGCTTGAGTGAGACGCCGTGCGTGCCCGAGATCCCGGAGCCTATCCTCGGCGAGCACACGCAGGAGGTCCTGCGCTCCGTCGGCATCACCGACGAGGCGATGGAGGAGCTGCTGGGCGAGGGGATCATCCGCTTCGCCAGGGCGGAGTAGCCGCGAGGTCTCGACAATGAAGGGATCCGCGTTCCACCACTAGTATGGTGTGGTGCGTCCGAAGCGAGCTTTCCGGCCACCTGTGAGCGCCGGGGGGTGTTTCCATGTCGAGTTCGCTGGCGGCAAGGATAGTCCTGGCCTTGGTCGTGGCCGTGGGGTTCTACGCTCTGGCCCTCGGCGCAGCGGCTGGGCTGCTGTTCCTGGTTTACGCCCAAGTAGCCATCTGGGATGTATTCAACATCAGGCTCAGCATCGCCGCGATCGTCGGCGCGGCCATCATTCTCTGGTCGATCCTGCCACGACCAGACCGCTTCGAGCCGCCCGGACCGGCGCTGACAGCCGCCAGGCACCCCGATCTGTTCGCGGAGATCGAGAGAGTCTCGACTGATGTGCGTCAACCAATGCCTCACGATGTGTACCTGATTCCGGACGTCAACGCCTTCGTCACCACGCGTGGCGGGTTCATCGGCATTGGCAGCAAGCGTGTGATGGGCATCGGACTGGCGCTGATGGCTTCCCTGACGATCACCCAGCTCAGGGCCGCGCGACGCCAGAAATCAGCCCGGCGCAAGACATACCCGGCGTCGCAGGCCCGCAGAGCTCGCTCCTCAAGACCGTTTCGTGCAGGGGCTGCGGGCAGCCGGTCCGTTCCTCTTCGATTCAATGCTCCAATTGCGGTGCACCCATAGGCTACAACTAGGCCACTCGACGGCACGCCGCGTTGACGGAGAGCCATGCCTGCTCCAGCCCGATGCAATGATGATGATCGCCCCGCGAGTCGCGTCCTCCAGTAAGCGCAACCTCGGCTTGATCCCGCGCACCGCTGCCGATATTGGATGCATGGAGCGGCAATCGGTGAACACCAGCCCGGCTCCCATGGCTGGCGGTGCGTCAGAGCGGGGCCCCTGCTCAGCGGACCGGGCGCGGGAAGCTCGCAGGCGCGTCGGGGGCGCCAGGCTGGGCTTGCTCAACCGAACGCTGACGGAGTGGGCTCGCTCCAAGTAGCGATGATCTCTGAGGAGGTATTGCTGGCTAGGCCCTTTCGTGGGCGCAGGCCGAGCCCGCGTGGGAGCCGGGTGCCCCCCTCGTACGTGCTGGCCGCCTCCCCACATGGGTGCAGGGCACGCCCTGCCTGCCAGCCTAGGCGCGTGCGGCTTCCTTGTCCTTGTTCAGCTGCTCCACTACGCGCTCCACCAGGTGGGCTGGCAGCGACTCGTAGTGATCAATCTCGGTGGTGAAGGTGGCGCGGCCCTGGGTCATGGAGCGCAGGTCCAGGACGTAGCGCTGCACCTCCGCCAGGGGAACGCTGGCCTCCACCAGTGTCGTGCCGTCGCCCTGGGGCGTCATGCCCATGATATGGCCCCGCTTGCTGTTCAGGTCGCCGATGATCTCCCCTGCGAACGCGTCGGGAGTCGTGACATGCAGGACCGCGATAGGCTCCAGCAGCGTCGGGTTGCCATCCATGAACGCCTTCTTGGCGCCGAAGTAGCCGCAAGTCTCGAAGTCCTGCCCCGCCGAGTCCACCGGGTGGTGGCTGCCGTCGGTCAGCACAGCGCGGGTATCCACCACGGGAAACCCAGCCAGGATGCCCTCCGCCCAGGCGCGCCGTACCCCCTTCTCCACCGGGGAGATGAACTCCTTGGGCACGTTGCCGCCGACGACCTCCGATGCGAACTCCAGCCCCTGGTTCCGGTCCGCGGGCTCCATGCGCAGCATGATGTGGGCGAAGTGTCCGTGCCCCCCCGTCTGCTGCTTGAAGCGTTGGTCCACGCGAGCCACCGAGCCGATCGTCTCCCGGTATGGAATCTTCGGCGCCTGGAGCAGCAGGTTGACCCCGAACTTGCGCTGAGCACGCTGCACGGTGATGTCCAGGTGCGCGTCGCCCAGGCCTGACAGCAGCGACTCGTTGGTGTTCTGGTCGCGGACGAAGTGGAGGCTCGGATCCTCCTCGCCCAGTCGCGCCAGCGACGTGCCGAGCTTGTCGGTGTCGCCTTTGGTGCTGGGGAAGACCGCCATGGCGTAGACGGGGCTCGGGAATGTGATTCCGCCGAGAGACAGCGGGTGGTCGCGCATGGAGAGGGTGTCGCCCGTATTCGTGGCGGCCAGCCTGCCGACCGCCCCGATCTCACCCGCGACGAGCTGCGTGACGTTCTCCTGGTTCTTGCCGCGAGGAGAGAAGAGCTGGCCCAGCCGCTCCGTCTGCTGCTTGGCGACGTTCTGGACCTCCACGTTGCTCGTGAGCGTGCCGCTGTAGACCCGAAGGTAGGTGACCTTACCGACGTACGGGTCCGCCGTGGTCTTGAACGCCAGGGCCGCAAGGGGGCCGGCGGGGTCCGCCGGAAGCTCAACGCCACCCTCGCTGTCAGGGGCGCTCGCCACTACGCTGGGGCGGTCGGCGGGGGAGGGGAGCAGGTTGACGATGGCGTCGAGGACCCCGGTGATCCCCACGCCCTGCGCCGCCGATGCGGCGAGGACGGGCACCGCCGTTCCCGCGGCAACGGCTCGCTGGAAGCTCGTCAAGAGCTCGTCCTCCGTCAGCGCTTCGCCCTCCAGGAACCTCGTGGCGAGATCGTCGTCGGTCTCAGCGACGGCCTCCACCAGGAGATCCCGGGCGCCGTCGAACGCCGCGCGCTGGTCGTCCGGCACGGCGTCGGGAGCTGGGAGCAGCGGAAGGACGTCCTGGAACTCATGGGCAACACCCACCGGAAGCTGCAGGGCGAAGCACTCCTTGCCCAGCGTGCTCCGAAGGCCGTCCACCACGGTCTCCAGGTCCGTGTTCTCCCGGTCCAGCTTGTTCACTACTACGATGCAGGGGAGCCCAAGATCCCGTATTCGCCGCCACATCTGCTCCGTCCCCACCTCGACACCGGCGCTCGCGGCCACCACAAGGATGGCGGCGTCGGCCACGCGCAGCGCCGACAGTGCGTCACCGACGAAGTCGAAGTAGCCCGGCGTATCGATCATGGTGATCTTGTGGTCGCGCCAGACGCAGGGAAGAACCGAGAGCTGCGTACTAGTGCCGCGCCTGACCGCCTCGGGCTCGTGGTCGCCAGTGGTGTTGCCGTCTTCGATGCGGCCCGCTCGCGAGATTGCCCCGGAGGCCAGCAGGAGCGCCTCGGCCAATGTCGTCTTGCCCGAGCCGCTGTGAGAAACGAGGGCCACGTTGCGGAGTCGGTCGGTCGTGAAGTTCGCCATCGGTCACTCCTCTTCCGTAATCGGTCACTCCAGTTCCGTAGCAGTTGACGCCATTCTAATCAAATGGCCGCGGGGGGCGCAACACCGGCGGCAAGGAAGTTCCGGAGCCGCCATCTGGTTCATTGCCCGAACCACCGTGTGCCGGGGCGAGGCCGCGCCGAGGGGCGACGCCGCGAGTTCGTGTGCGATAATGTCGGCGCGGGAGACCGAACGCGGAGCGTGCCGTTGGCCAGGGCATCGGAGACCCCGTTCCAGAAGAGGATGGAGACGTTCAGACGGATCCTTCAGCTCGAGCGCGAGCGGGGGTTCGAAGACCGAGCGGTCGTCGGCGGGCTGGACCGATTCCTGGACCAGTGGCGCGAGGAGCCCGCCGCGGGCGCCGACGAGGGGACCGCCGCCGCGCTCCGTAACACCGAGGTGTTCGCCGGCGGCTACGGCGACCTTACCCCGGAACAGCGGGAGGCCTGGGCGGGCCGCGTTCTGACCGCATTGAGGGGCCTCGCCGCCCCCGCGGACGACGTCCGACCGCTCCCCGCGCCCGACTCCCCCCCCTCGCGATACCGCGAGCGCGCCACAAGGTCGAACCCCGGGAGCCTCTCCCTGGAATCGGCTCCCACCGTGGTGCGAGGTATCGGACCTGGCATCGCCCAGAAGCTCAAGACGCTGGGGATCGAGACGGTCCGGGACCTCCTCTACCACCACCCGCGCCGGCACGTGCCCCTGGCGCGCATCGCCGACCTGGTTCCCGGCGAGGAGGCGGCCATCGTCGGCACGGTGTGGCAAGCCCAGGTCGTACGCATGGGCGGGAAGGGAATGGAGGCCACGGAGGCGGTCCTCGGCGACGACACGGGCAACCTGCGCGCGGTCTGGTTCAACCAGCCGTTCGTGGCCCGGAGCGTGCACGCCAACGACACGCTGCTGGTCACCGGCAACCTCCGATGGCACCAGGGCCAGCGCAGCTTCGAGCCCACCTCCTACGAGGTGGTGGACGCCGATGACGACAACCTGCGGCTAGGACGGATGCTGCCGGTCTACCCATCCACGGAGGGGCTCACCCAGCGAGTCCTGCGTCGAGTAGTGCGCAACGGCCTGGAAGCGTGGTTGCCCCGCCTGGCCGACTTCCTTCCGCCCGAGCTTGCCCGCCGTCTGGACCTCCCACACCTGGCCGACGCCCTGTGGGGCCACCACTACCCTGAGAACGGGGAGGGCCGGGACGCGGCGCGACGTCGGCTCGCCTTCGACGAGCTGTTCCTACTCCAGCTGACCCTCCTGATCCGCAAGCGCGAGTGGGGGGAGGAGGGGGACGCCGTCCCGCTCAAGGCGAGCCGGAAGCTGCTGGAGGCGTTCCTGTCGTCACTCCCATTCACTCTGACGGACGCCCAGCGACAGTCGCTGCGGGAGGTGCTTGGGGATATCGCAGGGCGGAGGCCGATGGCGCGGCTCCTCCAGGGCGAGGTGGGCAGCGGCAAGACGGTGGTGGCCCTGGCTGCGATGCTGGTGTGCGCCGCGGTCCAGCGCCAGGCCGCCATGATGGCCCCCACGGAGGTTCTGGCAGAGCAGCACTTCCTGACCGTCTCTCGGCTACTCCAGGGCCTGAGCCTCCCCATGGCGGAGCCGAACTTGCTCGCCGTCTACCTGGACCCGCACCCCCGCCCCATCACGGTCGGCCTCCTCCTCGGCAGCCACACCCGCAAGGAGAAGGCGGCGATGAGGGAACGGATCACGCAGGGGCTCGTGGATATCGTCGTGGGGACCCACGCCCTGATCCAGGGAGACGTCGAGATGCCGAACCTCGCGCTGTCGGTGGTGGACGAGCAGCAGCGCTTCGGCGTGGTGCAGCGGCGGGCACTGGGGGAGAAGGGAACGCGCGCTCACGTCCTGAGCATGTCGGCCACGCCGATCCCACGGAGCCTCGCCCTGACCCTCTATGGCGATCTGGACGTCTCGACCATCAGCGAGCTTCCATCCGGCCGCCAGCGCGTCCAGACAAAGTGGCTCAGGCCCGACAGGCGGGATTCGGCGTACCGATGGATTCGGCGGGAGGTTGAGATGGAGCGTCAGTGCTTCGTCATCTGCCCCCTCATCAACGAGTCCGAGACGCTCCAGGCCCGCGCGGCGCTGGAGGAGCACCGCCGACTCACGGAGGAGGTATTCCCCGACCTGCGCGTGGGTCTCCTGCACGGGCGCATGTCCTTGGCGGAGAAGCGCTCGATCATGGAAGAGCTGCGCGACGGGGATATCCAGATCCTGGTCGCCACACCGGTCGTCGAGGTGGGGGTGGACATCCCCAACGCCACAGTGATGATGATCGAGGGCGCGGACCGATTTGGGCTATCGGAGCTGCACCAGTTCCGCGGCCGCGTGGGGCGGGGTGAGCACGCAAGCTATTGCATCCTGATGGCGGACGACCCGTCGCCCGAGGCCCAGGAGCGTCTCTCGGTCCTCGAGAATGAATCCGATGGCTTCCGCGTGGCGGAGGAGGACCTGCGGCTGCGAGGGCCCGGGGAGCTCTTCGGGACGCGGCAGAGCGGCCTGCCCGAGCTCAAGCTGGCCACCTTGTTCGACTGGGAGCTGCTACGAACCGCCCGCCAGGAGGCGGCGCGGCTCGTCGAGGCGGACCCCCGCCTGGAACAATTGGAACACCGGCCGGTGGCGGAGGCCCTGACCCCCTACCTCGCGACCGTGCAGCCGGACTTCCAGCCCAGCTAGGACCGCCGGAGGAGTCGCTTCCTCCCCGCCCCCCCGGCCACTACAACGGCCACGCCCATAGCGGCGTCGGCAACCCCGCCAGTGCGAGGCCCGTCACGCGCCGGTAGCCCCT
>CAYTEC010000053.1:12233-14779 GCA_964436745.1 uncultured Dehalococcoidia bacterium
CAGGCGCCCCCATACCCCGAGTCCTCGGAGAACGCGACACGCCACGGCGACCAGTCTTACGCAACGCGCCGTTCTGCGATAAGATGACCCTCTTGGAGACACGAGGAGCCGCATGACTACCGTTCTCAACATGGTCGCGTCGCGAGTTGCCGAAGCCTTGGCCGAGGCCCAGGCAGGCGGAAGCCTGCCCCCGGCCCCCGTGCCCGACGGCGTCGTGGAGCGGCCCCAAAACCTGGAGCACGGCGACTTCGCCACGGCGCTCCCGCTCAAGCTGGCCCGCTCGATGCGCATGAACCCCATGGAGATAGCCGAGCGCATCGCCGCGCGGATCACCCTCGGGAACGAGATCGAGCGGGTCCAGGTAGTGCCCCCCGGGTTCATAAACATGGCCCTCTCGCCGGAATGGCTCCGCGACCAGGTGGAGACGGTCCTTGCGGCGGGCGACCGCCACGGCGACTCCACGGTCGGCGCGGGGCAGCGCGTCCAGGTGGAGTTCGTGAGCGTCAACCCCACGGGGCCCATCCACGTGGGCCACGCTCGCGGCGCGGTGCTGGGCAGCGTCCTATCGTCGGTGCTGGCGGCCGCCGGCTACGACGTGACCCGCGAGTTCTACGTGAACGACGCCGGTACGCAGATGGACCTCTTCTACCGGTCGCTCCTCGCCAGATACCGGCAGGTCCACGGCCACGACGCGGAGCTTCCCGCCAACGGTTACGTAGGCGACTACGTGGGCGACCTGGCGAGAGAGATCACCGCCACCGAGGGCGACCGCTTCCTGGCAATGTCGGAAGAGGAGGCGATCCGCGAGCTGGGCGCCGAGGGGCTCCGCCGCATGATCGACGCGATGCGCGGCGACCTGGAGCAGTTGGGCGTGACCTTCGACGTGTGGTTCCGCGAGTCGAGCCTCTTCCGCGACTCGCACTACGAAACCGCAATGCGCCTCCTGCGGGAGGGGGGCCACGTGGTGGAACGGGAGGGCGCGACCTGGTTCGCGTCGGCAGCCCTGGGCGAAGACAAGGACAACGTGCTGGTCCGCTGGACCGGCGCCCCCACCTACTTCGCCTCCGACGCCGCCTACCACTACCAGAAGTTCGTCGTGGCCGGCTTCGACCGCGTGACGAACATCTGGGGCGCGGACCACCAGGGCCACGTGAGCCGCCTCAAGGCCGTGGTGTCGGCCCTGGGCGTGGACCCGGACCGCCTAACCATCATCATCTCGCAGATGGTGTCACTCAGGCGAGGGGATGAGGCGGTCCTCATCTCCAAACGGGCCGGCGATCTGGTCACGATGCGCGATCTGGTGGAGGAGGTGGGCCCCGACGCCTGCCGCTACTTCTTCCTCTCGCGGTCTCCGGACGCCCAGATGGAGTTCGACCTTGAGCTCGCCAAGCGCGAGTCCCAAGAGAACCCCGTCTTCTACGTGCAGTACGCCCACGCCCGGATCGCCGGCATCCTTCGGAACGCGGCCGAGCGCGGCATCGACTATGCCGACGGCGACACCCAGGCCCTCACAACGCAGCAAGAGATGGACCTGATCCGCCGGCTGCTCCTCCTGCCGGAGCTGGTGGAATCGATGGCCCTGGCCATGGAGCCCCACCACCTGCCACACCACGCGGCGGAGCTGGCCACAGCGTTTCACGCGTTCTACGACCACTGCCGGGTCATCACCGACGACCTCCCGCTCACACGGGCCAGGCTGAAGTTGGTGGAGGCGGCCCGGATCGGCCTGTCCCGGTGCCTCTCCCTGATGGGGATGGGAGCGCCGGACAGGATGAGGCGCGACACGCCGGATGCCGATCCGCTCGCCTCGCCGTAGTGCGCCGAGCGGGGACGCCTGAGCCTCCCTCAAGCGGGCCATTGGGGTTGGCGGCCAGGGGCGTCGTCGGATGAGCCGGCTCCGGTGGGGACGGGGGCTCCGCCAGACCCTTCCACGAACTCGAAGCTCACCGGAGGTTACGTGATGGACAGACAGGACCTGCTTGGGAAGCTCGCCATGCACTGGGAGGCGCTCTTGGAGACAGTGGGGCGGGTCCCAGAGGGGGCGATGGAGGCCGCCGGCGTAGCGGGAGAATGGTCCGTCAAGGACCTGCTGGGCCACATCACCACGTGGGAAGAGGAGGCGATCAAGACCCGCGAGGCAGGCCGGAGCGGGCTGGATCTCCCGTCCTACGGAGACACGGACGATTGGAACGAGCGGGACGTGATCAAGCGGCGCTCGCGGTCGGTGCATACCACGCTGGTAGAGTTGGGCGCGGTCCACCAGCGGTTCGTATCCTGGCTGGAGGGGCTGCCGGACGAGGCCTTCCGCGACGACGAGCTAGCCACCATGGTGGACGACGAATCGGCGGAGCACTACCGGGACCACGGGGATGACATTGAAAGGTGGCTCGCGGCTCGTGGGGGATAGCCCCCCCCTGCGCGCCGCAATGCAATAGAAGAGGGGCCGCCCCGACTCGTCGGGGCGGCCCCTCCATTCGTCAGGTTCCAGGTGCTAGTACTTGGGCGCCCGCTTCTCCGCGAATGCCCGCGGCCCCTCCGTCGCGTCG
>CAYTEC010000054.1:0-14048 GCA_964436745.1 uncultured Dehalococcoidia bacterium
TCCCAGGGGTTTACTCCGAAAGATCCCTTCTTCCCACTCTTTTCCTGCGAAGGCCAGAACGGACCGCAGCAATGCGGCCCGTTCTTTGTGGTGAGGCGGCTCCCACGGGCGCATCGACGATGCCCGCCCGGATCGGCGGGTTGTCTGCTAGCGGATCACTCCCCCTTCCGCGCTACCAGGATCATCCGTCGCGTCGCCACGCCGTACGGCTCCCCTTCGAACCCTCCGTAGGTATGCTCGAGGGCGAGCCCGGCATTGGCGAGCATCCGCGCCATCTCCGTCAGCGTGTATAGCCGCGCCTTGTGGCCGACCGATTCTCGACGCGTGCCGTCGGGCGCGATGACTGTGAAGCTCACGTGGTTGCGGCTGGTCAGCAGGTCCAGGTCCCGGTGCTCCAGGTAGACCGTGCCGTCCGGGTCCTCCCGCCACTCATTCTGAATGTAGTTTGACACCACCCACTCGCGGTTGACCGTATCGAGCAGGAAGCGCCCGCTCGGTTTCAGCGCTCGCGCCACCTGGCGCAGGACCTCCTGGTCGTCGTCCTCCGTTTCCAGGTAGCCGAACGACGTGAACATGTTGATGACGTTGTCGAATTCGGCCTCGAACGGTATCCGCCGCATGTCGCTCTGGACAGTCTCGAGCGGGAGTCCCTCAGCTTCGGCGGTCTCGTGGACCATGTCGAGGTAGCTCGCGTTCAGGTCCTGGCCGGTGACGCGGATCCCGTGTCGGGCCAGCGCGACGGCGTGCCGCCTAGGGCCGCAGCACAGGTCCAGCACTCGGTGGCCCGGCCTCAGACCCAGGGCGCGCTCGACCAGCGCCACCTCCCGCTCGACACGCTCCCGCGTGAACGTGTGGTCGTAGGACGGCAGATAATCTCTCTTGAAGAACTCGAAGTACCAGGGGTCCGAGTGGCTTGCCATAATGCCCTCCAATTCGTCGGGCGCATCCCGACGCAGCCATCTTATATCACAGTCATGGGGCTGGTGCTGGGCTACGGGTCCCGCGACTCGCGCCGCGTGATAGAATTGTCGTCGCGCGGCTCGCGGCTGCGATACGAGGAGGGTTCAGGCCGGATGATAACTCTCAAGGGGCGAGGCGCACTTCTGGTTGGCACGCGGCGAGTCGGCGAGAGGGTCGCACTCAGGCTGGCGGAAGAGGGGGTCAACCTCGCCGTGGGGTACCGCCGGTCGGCGGCGGAGGCGGAGCGGCTGAGGGAAGCGGTGGCCCCCCTGGTCGCGCGGACGGCGCTCGTGCAGGCGGACCTGAGCGTCGAGGAGGACGTGGAGCGGCTGACGCGGCAGGTCGTCGAGGAGCTTGGCGACCTCTCGTTCGTCGTCAACCTGGCCTCGAACTACCCCCGCGCGCCCTTCGAATCCCTCGACGGGCCCGCCTGGGACCGGGCGATGGCGACCGCCAGGGGGAGCTACCTGCTGGCCGTTCACGCGGCGCGCCGGATGATGGAGAACGCGGGCCCTACTCGCGGCCACATCCTGCAATTCTCCGATTGGGCAGCGGGCGAGACGCCGTATCGCGACTACCTGCCGTACCTGACTGCCAAGGCGGCCATTGGCTTTATGACACGGGCCTTCGCGGTGGAGCTAGCGACACAGGGGATTCTGGTCAACGCCATCGCGCCCGGGCCGACGATGCGCCCGCCAGAGATCAGTGAGGAAGCCTGGGAGCGGGACGTGCTGGCGCAGGCGCCACTGCACCGTGAGTCGTCTCCCGACGAGATCGCAGAGCTGGCGGTGACGCTGCTGAAGAGCGAAACGATAACCGGCGAGACGTTTCGCGTGGACTCGGGCAGGCACCTGGCCGGCCCAGGGGCCGGGGGGTGAGAGGACGATGTCGGTCCACAGAGTGACCAGGACGATCGATTTCTGCTACGGGCACCGCCTCCTGGACTACGATGGCAAGTGCCGCCACCTCCACGGCCACAACGGCCTGCTGGAGGTGGACGTCGAGTCTGGTGAGCTGGACGCGAGGGGCATGGTGGTGGACTTTGGGGAGGTCCGCGACCGGGTGAAGGGGTGGATCGACGAGAATCTGGACCACCGGATGCTCCTGTGCCGGGAGGACCCGGTCGTGCCGCTGCTCACCGGCGCGGGCGAGCCCCTCTATCTAATGGACGAGAACCCCACGGCGGAGAACATCGCGCGCCACATCTTTCGCGAGGTGCGCCGGCAGGGGCTTCAGGTGTCCGAGGTCCGGCTGTGGGAGACGCCCTCCAGCTATGCCACCTACCGGGAGGCGTAGCTTGGAGGGGGTGGTCGTGTTGGCCAGCGGCGGCCTGGACAGTTCCGTGCTCCTGGCGGACCTGGCGCGAGAGTCGGTCGTGTACCCGATCTACGTCCGCAAGGGGCTGGCGTGGGAGGACGCGGAACGCGCGGCCCTCGATGCGTTCGTAGACGCCCTGGGGAACCCAAACGTGCGGCCCGTGACGACGCTCTCCGTGCCCGCGCGCGACCTCTACGACGACCACTGGAGCCTATCCGGGGTGGGGGTGCCGGGCGCCGGGACGCTGGACAGCGCCGTCTACTTGCCGGGCCGCAACGTGCTCCTCATCGGCCTCGCGGCCGTGTGGTGCGGCGTTCGGGGCGTGTCGAGGATCGCGATCGGCTCGCTGGGCGGGAACCCGTTCCCCGACGCCACCCCAGAGTTCTTCGAGGCGTTCCAGCTCGCGCTCAGCCGTGGCTTGGACCACGAGATCACCATCGTGGCGCCATACCGGGGCCTCCGCAAGGAGGACCTGGTGCGCGAACACCGGGACCTGCCGCTGGAGCTGACCCTCACGTGCATGGCCCCGCAGGGTGGCGTGCACTGCGGCCGATGCAACAAGTGCGACGAGCGCCAGGCGGCATTCGCCGCCGCGGGGACACTGGACCGGACGGGCTACACCCGGGAGAGGGAGTGAGGAGCGGGATGGATAGAGTGGAGCGCGTGCGGCAACTCGAGCCTCTGTTGCGCGAGGTGCTGGTCCTTCTGGGGGAAGACCCGGACCGCGAGGGCTTGCGCCGGACCCCCGAGCGGTGGGCCGATGCCCTGCTGACATATACCCAGGGCGCGGGGGAGGATCCCAAGGACCACCTCAAGGTGATCTTTCAGCTCGGCGAAGACGACTACCCTCAGGGCTCCGACGATATGATCGTCCAGAACAACATCGAGTTCACGTCCGTATGCGAGCACCACCTGGCCCCTTTCCGTGGAGTCGTCCACATCGCCTACATCCCGAACCCCGAGAGCCGCGTGATCACTGGGCTCTCAAAGCTCTCTCGCGTGGTGGACGTCTTCGCGCGGCGACTCCAGGTCCAGGAGCGTATGACCCAGCAGATCGCGCGCGCCCTGGACGACCACCTCCGCCCCCTGGGAGTGATCGTCGTGGCCCAGGCGGTCCACTACTGCATGATCCAGCGAGGGGTGGAGCAGCGGGCGAGCGCGACCCTAACGACGGCGCGGCGGGGCGCGTTCATGGACAAGCCGGAGTTGGAATCGAGGTTCCAGGAGTACCTGCGGCTGCGGCTGGATACAAGTCGAGTGTAGACGTAGAGCGGCGACGGGGCCGATCACGCACCCGTCCATGGAGAGGCCGCCCGCGGCCATTGGGAGGCGAGGCATGATGCCTACGGAGTTCGAAATTGCCGGACGAACCGTCATCGTCACGGGTGCGAGCCGGGGTATCGGTAAGGGGATCGTGCAGGTCCTGGCGGAGGCCGGCGCGCTTGTGCTGGTGACCGCGCTGACGGACCGCTACCTCGGTCCCCTCGCGCAGGAGATGGCGGCGGCGGGCCATCCCGTCGAGACGCTTGCCGCCGACGCCACCACGGCGGACGGGATGGAGCGCACCGTGAGACATGCCCTGGAGCGGTGGGGGCACGTGGACGTCCTGGTCAACACCGTGGGCGACGCCGTGCCGAAGCCCTTGGTGCCCCTCCCGGACCGCCCCGGCGGCGCGCCCCTCTCCGACGAAGAGTGGCGGTACAGCCTGGACATCAACCTGACGGAGGCGTTCCTGGGCTGCCGCGCCATCGGGCCGCACTTCCTGGAGCGGCGTAGTGGGCGGGTCATCAACGTGGGCTCGTTCGCGGGAGGGCGGGGACGCGCCAACATGGTGGCGTATTCGGCGGCAAAGGCGGGTCTGGCGCGCTTCACCGAGGCACTGGCGATGGAGTGGGCGCCCTATGGGATCACCGTCAACAACATCGCGCCCGGGCAGTTCCCGGACCCGGACCAATCGACCCCCGAGCAAATGGAGCGAGCGCGGGAGAGCGCCCGAGGCCGCATTCCCCTCGGCCGCCCTGGTGACCCGAGGGAGGTTGGGCTGCTGGCCCTCTACCTCGTGTCCGACGCCTCCAGCTACATGACAGGCCAGACGGTGTATCTGGACGGCGGGATGACGGCCGGGTAGGGGCGGCGAGGCATGCGCTTCGACCCTTCCCGGCTCTGTGAAACTGACCTGAGGGGTTGTCCCGCTCTACGGCGATTGGAGGAGGGATGATGGTGACGCCAGAGGCAGCGAGATCGCTGGAATCGGCCCGGGAGGTCTTCATCACGACGTTCGATGCGGACGGCGCTCCCGGCACGGTGCCGATGTGGTTCGTGTTGATCGACGGGCGGGTGTACGTGACCACCGGATCGGATTCCCGGAAGGCACACAAGCTTCGCGCGGACCCCAGGGCGCGCCTTGCGGTCGGGTCCCGCGATGGGCCGGCGCTGGCCGGGACGGTCCGCTTCGCCTCCGACCCGGCCGTGTTCCGCCGGGCGTCCGACGCCCTCTTCGCAAAGTACGAGGGATACTGGACCGATGCGGAGCGGCTGGTGCGCGGCTGGGAGCGGGGTCGCTCCGTTCTGCTGGATGTTACGCCGGACCCCGAGCCAGGCGAAGGGTGATGCCGCTGCTCGCGTGATCGCGGGGACCTCCCCGGCCTCCTAGAGAACGGCCTCCCGGCTGTGGATGCCCGTCGCCCCGCTGGGGCGGTTCCCCTGCTCCGACTCGATCTGCGGAGTGCCGTCGTCCTCGGCGCACCGGACCTCGAACTCGTGGTCGCCGGGGGTGAACGCCCAGTCGTAGCGCCAGAGGATCCAGGTGGTCTCGGACAGGGGCGACCGCAGGCGCGCCCCTGCCACGGACCGCCGTCCACGCGGACCTCTACCCTGGAGATGCCGCGGGCGCCCGCGAACGCGATGCCCCCCACGGGCACCATCTGCCGGCCCTCGCTCTCGTAGACGGCCTCGTCCGCAACCGTGTCGATCACGGACGTAGCCCTGACCCGCGCCACCTGATCCCACCCCCGCTCCACCCAGTAGCCCTGCTTGTACTCGCTCATCACCTCGATGCCGGCTATCCACTTGGGCTGCTTCATGCCGTAGCGGTCTGGTATCCAGATGCGGAGCGGGAAGCCGTGGTCGATGGGGATCGGCTCTCCGTCCCAGGCGTAGGCCAGCATGATCCGCTCATCGGACGCAACCAGGCCCAGGTTGACAGTCTCGTAGAACCCGTCGCCGCTCGTGATGTGCAGGAAGCGCGCTTCCTGTCGTGGCGCGACATCGGCCAGGATGTCCTGGACGCTGACTCCTGTCCACCGGGTCGTGCTGATCAGCGTCGTGCCGATGCGCCCGGAGATGCACGAGAGCGTGACGAACTGATCGCGGGCCGCGTGGTTGTTCCGAATGTCGTCCAGAGTCAGCGCGACGGGGTTGTCCACCAGCCCCGTGATGGGCAGGGTCCAGGTCGCGCCGTCGATGACGGTCGGCGACGTGCGGAGGAACACCTTGTAGTGGTCACGGACGGAGGTGTACTCGGGGCGCGTGCCCGGGGCCGGCGTCAGCGGGTCCTGGGCGTTCGGCAAGGGCGGCGCGGCGGCAGCTTGCGCCCGGTCTGCCGGGGACGCGACCAGCTCCGCCTCCAGCTCGCGGCGACCGGCCTCGGCCAGTAGGTAGCCCAGACCGCTGCTCGCCACCGTGATCGTCGCCGTGGCGGCCCCCACGCGGACCAGGAACTGTCGTCGGTCGATGCCCTCCACCGTCTCGCCCCGCGATGCGGTCGGCGCGACTGGGATGTCGGCGGGCGTCAGCCGAACGTACGCCGCCCTCAGCGCCGTCCCCCACGCCAAGAACAGGACCGCCAGCCACGCCACGACGACGACCGGGTGCGCGGTCGAGCTCTGGATGGCGATGCTCACCGCAGTCATAGGCGCACCGACGACCGCGCCGGCCACCATGCCGGACGGGGGACCGGGTCGCGCGCCGCGGCGACCCACGGTCGCGAAGAACGCCGCCCCCGCCCCCAAGCCGACGGCCAGGAACAGGAGGACCGCCGCGATCTGCTCGGCGGCCTTGGCGGTGGCCGCCACGCTGAGGCCGGCCAGCCTCAGCGTGGCGATCATCAGGTCGATGCCGGTAGTGATCAGCGGGCCGGGCAGGACGCGGGCGATCCAGTCGAACAGGTCGAACGGCGCGAACGGCAGACCCGCCAGCTCGTTCGCCAGGTACATGACGCCGATGACCGGCGCGGCGAGCAGCCCGCCCACCAGCGCGCCGACTCCGAGGCTCGACCACTTCATCTGCTTCTCCGATCCTGGCCCCGAGCGAGGACCAGGCCCCACACCCGAGTCTATGATGAGGTACAGATGTTGTGATGCGGTTACGAAGGTTACGGATTCATAACGGCGGACGGCGCGGGATTCAGGAGGCCGGCCCCCGCGCCGACGACGGTCGCTCCCACCGCTGCACCGCTAGCGCCATCCCCGTGGCGAGCGCCACCCCCGCGGCATATCGGAACACGGACACCACCCCGAAGTTGTCCGCCAGCAGCCCGCTGATGTAGGGCGAGAGGCCGGAGAACACCACCGTCGTCGCGAACACAATGGACACCGAGGTGGCCTGTAGGCCCTCCCCCGCGATGTCAGCCGCCGCGGCCAACAGGATAGACATGAGGGGGAAGACGAACGCCCCCATGAAGATGATCACGAGTAGCAAGGGCAGGCCCTGCGGCGCCAGGCTGACCCCCAGGCTGGCCGCGGCCAGGGCGAGCAACGAAGGCAGCAGCACCGTCTGACGCCCGTGCCTGTCCGACAGGAACCCCAGGAGCGGCTGGGTGGCGATCCCCGCCGCCTGCGATGCGAAGACGTAGAGGGCCATCACGGTGGGTGAGTATTCCAGCTCGATCTGGAGGTAGACCGGCAGGAAGGTCATCAGCGGGCTCTGCGTTGCCCCGAACCCCGCCACGACCACCAGGATGCCCGGCATCCTCCGGTTCCCCAGCAGTCGCTTCACGGAGACCATGTAGTCTTGGACCGCCGGCCTGGCGACCGCGCTCACCGGCACCCGCCGTAGCAGCAGCCAGACAACGGCGCCCGCGGCGATTGCCGGGAGGCCCATCGAGCGGAAGACCAGCCGCCAGCCCATGAGCAGCAGGAGACCCCCGGCTACCAGCGGCCCCAGGGCCTCCCCCGCGCTGCCTCCGGTCCCGTGGACCGCGATGGCGAACCCCCGCCGCTCGGTGAACCGCCGCGATAGGGCCGAGATGGCGGATGGGTGCCACAGCGTCACGCCGATACTCATGACGGTCGCCACGATGATGAGCGGGACCAGGCCTCTGACCGAGCCGACGGCGACGTACGACACGCCCACGACGATCAAGGAGACGGCCAGGATGATCGACCATTGGCGCTGGAAGCTGTCGCCCAGGAAGCCCGCGGGCAGGTTGGTCACGCCCCCCGCCACGTTCCGGAAGGCGGAGACCGAGCCGACGCCCGCGTTGGTCAGGCCCAGGCCCAGCTTCAGCTCCGGGAGCAGGACGAAGAAGCTGGAGGCGTACATGTGCTTGACGCCGTGCCCCGCGACGACCACGGCCATCATCAGGAGGCGTCGATAGCCGGGGTCGTGCGCCTGAGTGGGCTCCGGGACCGCAGGCTTCATGGCTCTCCTACACGCTCACGCGCGTGAACCGGCTGGTCGATGGCGCTCTGGGGGCGCCGGCGGCGCGCCGTGGGCTGGCGATCGCAAGCGCTGGATTCGGGAAGGAGCGGAGGCGGTAGACGACGCCCAGGCAACGAGGCCGCTCGTGTCGCGGCTCTGGGGCCTGCCGAGGGGGAGCGTTGGCGGACGGCCCGTGCTCATTCAGGCAGCAAGACGTTGCCCAGCGTCCCGATCGCACTCGCGCCGGGGCCGGTTTCGCCCGACTCGGCGCCGGCCCTGTAGGTGTAAGCCTTATCCGGGGCCAGCTCTTCCATGTAGAGCACCTGCTCGTGTCCTGGGTACTTGATAACCAGGGCATAATAGTCTGGCCCCGGTAGGATCACCTCGGCATATCCCTGGCCGTCGGCTCTTGAGCGGCCACCTCCCACCAGCGCCACCTCGGCCCCTGGGATCGGCCTGCCGGCGGTGTCGAGCACTCTGATCCGGCTCGGCCGGCCGGCCAGGTCCGCGTCCGGAATATTCTCCACTACGTCCTTTTCGTATTCCCCCGCCTTCTTGGGCGTCATCCACTCCGCCCCGTACTTCAGGTGGAGGTACTCCTCTGGCGGATTCGGCACGAGGAACTTGTCGCCCAGGAACTCGATCTCCTTGGGATGCGTGAACATTTCGGCCGGAAGCCGGACACCTGGATAGGCGTATATGTGGTCATCGGCGATGCGCAGGCATTCCACGCTCAGCCTGACGTGGTCCTTGATCATCATCCGGGTCTTGGAGTGGGCGCCATCGATCTCGCCGACGAAGTAGCCCCGGTCCCTGAAGGCCGCCGCCACTACGTCCGCCGACTCCTCCGTCAGGCCGTTCACTCCGACCACGGCGACCAGGTCTATGTCATCGTCCCACGGAATGAAAGCGCCGTCCCTCGTGGCGCCGAGACAGGTGCCCGAACCGAGAAGAAACACGATGCCCAGTCCATCCAGTATCTGCTTGGCTTCCTTCAGATTGCGTTCGCCCACGCCGTGGTCCATGGGCGGATTGTACTTGAGGGTGTATTCCAGGGAAGCCTGGTCCGATCCATTGCCCGATGTCATGCTTTACCCCCGGTTGCCTCGCTCACACGACTGAGGTTCATTGGCAAGAAGCCACCATGCTCTCACGGTAAGCAGCAGCCGCCTCTCAAAGCCGGTCTCTAGATGGGGGCGCGTGCTCATCCGGCCAGGGCCGCTGGGTCCGTCAGGAGGGCGTGGCAAAGCCTGGCGGCGTCCACCAGATCCGGGATCTCCACGTACTCTCGGACCGTGTGCATCTCGCGCGTTGCCACTCCCACAACCACGGACCGCGTGCCGTGCGCGGCGAAGATGTTGGCGTCCGTGCCGCCGCCGGAGGCCCCCAGCGTCGGCTCCAGGCCGATGGTGGCGAGGGCGCGGCCCACCCGGGCGAGCACCGGCTCGCTCGAGTCCAGAAAGTAGCCCTGGAATTCGATCTCCTGGTTTTCGCTCACCGTGGCTTCCGGGTAGCGGCGCCGCGCGTCCTCCAGCGTGTCCAGGAGCTGGGCCTTGACGCGCTCCAGGCTCTGTGGGTTGCGGCTTCGGAACTCGCCCACGAACGAGGCGTGCTCGGGTACGGCGTTGCGGACCGAGCCGCCCGTGATGGTGCCCACGTTGAACGTAGTCTCGTCGTCGAGGCGGCCCTGGGGGAGCCGGGTGATGATGTCGGCGGCGATGCGGATCGCGGACAGCCCCTTCTCCGGCTCCACGCCGGCGTGGGCCGCGCGACCGGTGACATCGATGGCAAAGCGGACGTACGTAGGCGTGGCGATCGTGAGACTGGTGACAGCGCCGTGGCCGTCGAAGACGACTGCCTCGCGGGCGCGTACCATCGAATAGTCCAGGTTCTTCGCTCCCTCCAGGCCCGTCTCCTCACCCCGCGTCACGATGACCTGCACGGGGACGCGCGCCATACCTTGCTCCCGCACCGTCTCCAGGCCCTCCAGGATCGCCGCGACGCCGGCCTTGCAGTCGCCGCCGAGTATCGTGCTCTCGTCAGTGTGGACCCGATCCCCGGACACGATCGGCCGTATGCCGCGTCCAGGCTCAACGGTGTCCATGTGGGTGGACAGGAGCAACAGGGCATCCCCATCGTCGGAGGCAATGACGTTGCCGTGGGCGTCCCGCTGGACCGTGAGGCCCAGGGCCTGCAGGCGCCGTGTAAGCTCCTGGGCCATTGCCTCCTCTTCGCCGGAGGGGCTGTCGATCCGGACCAGGTCGCAGAACGTCTGGACCAAGCGCTCTCGATTGACCATGCCGACCTCTATCAGGGGGTGCCGCCGAATGGGCGGGTGGGGCTGGCAGCGGCTCGGGCCGGATTATACACCATCGTCGCGCACCGCCGGGGTCACGCCCCGCCGGTCCTGCCCTCGATGGGGGTGTCGTCGCGATTGCCCCACTCGCCCCAGGAGCCCTCGTAGTCACGGACCGCGTTGTAACCCAGGAGCGTGAGCGTGAACACTCCGTGCGCCGCACGGATGCCGGCCTGTCAGTAGGTGACAACCGCCCGGTCGGGAGTCACCCCCACGTCCGCCAGCATCGCGCGGAGCTCCGCCGCGGGCTTGAACGTGCGTAGCGGCGGAGCGGTGACGAAGTTGAGCCACTCCAGGTGAACGGCCCCGGGGACGTGTCCCCCATGTCGGCCGTTGCGCCGGTTCTCTCCCGTCCACTCCCCGTCCGACCGCACGTCCAAGATGACGACGCTTGGATCGTCGATGCTGGCTTTCGCCTGGTCCAGCGTGCAAATCAGATCAGCGTTGAACCGGGGCGTGAACGTCTCCCTGGCGACGCTCAGGATCTCGATGGATGCCGGGTGGCCCTCCGTCAGCCACTTGGTCCAGCCGCCGTTCAGCACCTTCACGTTGGTGTGCCCGTGGAGGTTCAGCAGCCACCAGAACCGCGCGGCGTAGAGGCTCCCGGAAGCGTCGTAGGCCACCACCGTCGTGTCATCGCCGATGCCCATGCCCGCCATCAGGTCCGCGAACCCCTCCGGGGGCATGACGCGGTGCGGGTCGCTGGGGTCCTTGATGTAGTGGTCCACGGGGATCCCAACGGCGCCGGGGATGTGAGCCCTGCGGAAGACGTCGATCTGGTCACAGTCGACGATCCGGAGGCCGGGGTCGTCCAGGTGTGCCTGGAGCCAGTCGGTCTCCACAAGAAGCTCGGGGCGCGCGTACCCGGTTTCGTCCGCCATGTCATTCACCCCCACGAAGCCGTCGTTGGCGTCGGAGCGCGGCTAGTGATACTCTGGTGCTTCGGAGTCTGGAGGAGGCGTGATGCTGTACGACTTTCACACCCATACGTTTCTGAGCGACGGAGTGCTGTCGCCCGTGGAGCTCGTGAGGCGGGCCGTGGTGAACGGCTACACCGCCATCGCGGTCACCGATCACGTGGGGTTGGGGGACCAGGAGAGGGTGCTGGAGATTCTGGTCCGGGAGTGCGAGCTGGCCAGCCGTGAGATGGGAATCATCGCGATTCCGGGCGTGGAGCTCACCCACCTCCCCCCTCAAAACATCGCCGAGGCCGCGGCGAAAGCTCGCTCTCTGGGCGCCCGCATCGTCATCGTACACGGAGAGACGATCAAGGAGCCGGTGCAGCAGGGGACGAACCTGGCGGCTCTGGAGTGTCCGGATGTGGACATTCTGGCGCACCCTGGGATGCTCTCCCCAGCGGAAGCGCGCCTGGCGGCGGACCGGGGGGTGTATCTAGAACTCACCGCTCGGGCGGGGCACAGCCTAACAAACGGTCACGTGGCGCGGCTGGCAGCCGCGGCAGGCGCCGCGTTGGTCGTTGATTCCGACGCCCACCAGCCTGAGGACCTTTTAACGGAAACCATGGCTCGGAGCATCGCTCTTGGGGCTGGAATCGTCCCGGAAGACGCTGACGCTATCCTCCGATCCAATCCAGAGATGATCATCAACCGGCCGCAGGCTGCAGGCCCCTCGACCCCAGTCTAGCGCGCCGGCCCGCTGCTCTAGCCCTTGCCGATGCGAAAGACCTTGGTGTTGCACACCGGGCAGGAGCCCTGGGTTGCGGGTCGCCCGTTCTTGAGGGTGACCTGGACGGGGCTCTTGATCTCGCGCTTGGTCCGGCACTTGAAGCAATACGCTTCCATGAGAAGCACCTCCGTCGTGGGATGGGTATGACCCTATCTACTGAGGCCAGCTTTGTCAATAGGCGGAAGTGCCAGGAAGCGGGTGTCGCGGGCACTTGTCGCGCGTCCCGAGCGAGGGCCACCCGTGGGGAGCGCCGCCGGAGAGTTTGATTCGTTCCAACCACGGCTGTATACTGCTGGCGAGACGGCCAAAGGCCGTCCGAGAGCCGTCCGGGGGTCGTGAGGCCCACCGGACGCCATTGGCACGGTAGATCAGGAGGTTGCCATGCAGAGCCCGGATGCTCCCCGAATGCGCCCCCGCCCGTACCAGTCCGCGTCCGCCACACTGGCGCGTCGCTTCGCCACTTGGGCGGAGGAGCCGCCCCTCACCGCACCCGCCCCGCCGCCCGGTTCCGAAGAGGTGGCGGTCGATGATGCTCCTGGCCAAGGGCAGGACTGGGACTGGCAAGGGTGGGCCGAACGCTCTGAGCAGGTCGCGACCCGTCTCGCCCGTGGCCTGGAACGGATGACCTGGGGGGGCCTCGGCGCACTGGTCGGCATGGCGGTCACCGCTGCCCCATCGCTCAGCCTCGGAACGGCGGGATACCCGTTCGTGTTCATCCAGCCCCTTGGCGCCGCACTGGGCGCCGTGGCCGGCATCGTGGTCCTTGGCTATCGGGGGCGCAGCACTCCGAGAGCCTCCACGCCGGTCCGCCGGGCGCCGGACACCACTGCGGCGTACCTGGAGACGGCCCGACGGCAGCGATCCCGCAGGTAGCGTGCCACCGCCGCCCCGCGCTGACTCGCGCGGAGTGTGTCTGGAGTAGCGTGGAGCGGCGGGTGGGGCCGAGCGAGCCGGAGCCGACCGGGCGGGAGGCCCACCCCTAGAGCGTGACCTTGCCGTTGGCTCGTGGGCAGCGGTGAGCTTCGCCGGGGTCCATGGGTCCCCCGCACAGGGGGCACAGGGGCCTGCCCGCCGCGCACACCTCAAGCGCCTCATTGGAGAAGGCGTCGAATTCCTCGTGGCTCGCCAGCAGGGAAACCGTTGGCGTGTCGAACTCCGCGTCGGCTTCATCGAAGGCGGCCAGCGACCAGAGCCGCCCGGTGGCGTCCTGTCCCAGGGCGAGCTTCCGCACCTGAAACTCCAGGCCGGGCTCGCCGTCTGGCAGGTCGGGCGTGGGCCGTGCGGGGGGCGGAAGGTCCGCCTCGTGCTCCTCCAGCAGCCCACGGATGGAAATGGCGAGTTGGAACAGCTGCTCCTTCTCCACCCAAAGGCAGGCCGATCCGCGCTCCGCCTCCACCAGAAGGCGGAACGTGCGGTGCCCCGGCTCGCCCGTGGCGTCGGGGGTAAGCTTCAAGGCCCTTCCAAGGTCGTGTCTGGCCTCCGCCACTGTTCCTCCATGCGAGGGCGCTGCCCGCGCTTCGTGCCATCTGGTTTCCCGGCGGCCTTGTCCGTTACGCTGGGTATCGGTCCTACACTACCCCATCTCGGCGTAGTGCCTCGACCTCCTCGCCAGCTACCCCCAGCAGACGCCCAAGCACGTCCGCTGTGTGCTCGCCCAGGGCCGGAGGGTCGGCGCGGATCTCCCCTAGCGTGCGGGAGAGGCGGATCGGCGTATTCACGTATGTCCACGTTCCCAGGCGGGCGTGGGGACGCTCCACCAGCATCTCGCGGGCCGCCACCTGCGGGTCGGCCGCCACCTGGTCCACGCCGTTCACTGGCCCGCAAGGGACGCCCATCGGCACCAGCTCGTCGAGCCACTCCGCCGTCGTCCGCTGGCTCAGCGCCGCGCTGATGATCGGCTCAAGGACCTCGATGTGCTGGGTCCGGTCCCACGACGTCTGGTACCGGGGGTCGTCCATAAGCTCCGGGTGGCCGATGGCGGCGCAGAACAGCGGCCATTGGGTGCTGGAGCCGCCGAAGATGGCGACCACCAGCCAGCCGTCCTGGGTGGCGAACGCCTGGAAGGGAGTGGCCGATGGGTGGCGGGTCC
>CAYTEC010000055.1:0-13944 GCA_964436745.1 uncultured Dehalococcoidia bacterium
ACCCGGCCAGGATGACCATGAACAGGCCGAGGAAGACCCAGCCCCGCTCGTAGATTGAGGGCGGGCCATAGCTGTATCGCGGGTAGAAGACGAGCAGGTACAGAGCCAGGGAGACGGTTGTCGTGGGGAGCAGGTAGCTCATCAGTCCGTGGCGCGCCTGCATCGTGAACAGCACGATCCCCACGACAAATAGCCCAACGCCGATAACTCCGAATGCTCCGAAGAAGCCCTGGTTGAACCCGAGCGCCGCCGCGATTCCCGTCACCTCGCCCAACAGCGCCTCCCGGGCGATGCCTACGGCCGTTCCGGGGAGCCACACCTGGAGGACCAGGACGGGGACGGCCATTCTTACGGCGATGGCCGCCAACAGGCTCGCGGCCCCGCGGTACTGCCGAGCGAGGAACGACTGAATGAGGGCCAGGCCCAGGGCCATGGCGGTGAACCCGGTCACCACCGCCTCGGTCGTCGGGTGGATGAACAGGGTGCCACCGATCAAGACCATGAGCAGCCAGAGCGACTCCCCCCGACCGCGTTCCTCCAACCGGTGGACCACCATCAGGGTGACGGGCACAAAGAGCAGCGCGATCGCCACGGGCACGGCGAACTCTGGACCCAGCGTGCGGGTCGATGTCGGGAGCAGGGGCACCAGGAGGGCGGCGCTCCATCCGTAGCCGTACCGGGCCCCTAGGGCGTAGACCAACAGCGCCAGTAGCGCCATCTGGACCGCCGGCGCGATCCGGTGGAGGTCGCTGGGGATCAGGCCGGTCGTGGTCTCCAGGAAGCCGTAGAGCACGTGGAACCCCAGCTCCCGGTGGTACCGCACGTCCCCTATCCGGTGCGGGTGGGGGTTCGGGTTCGTATAGACAAGGGAGCCTCCCTCGATGAGGCTCAGGGTGTCGCCACGGTGCTTCCATTCGTCGATGTGCGAGGAGTACGGGTAGTCCCAGCGGGGGCCCATGCCCGCCCAGAAGCTGAGGGACAGAGCCGCGACCAGAGCGGAGGCTCGCAGCATCCAGGGTCCGCGCGCCCCCAGCTCACGCCCCAGCCATCGCGCCGCCCAAAGGGCGCGGTCCAGACCCGCCCTCAGGCGACGGGACGCCGTCTTCCCCTCGGCCGACGCCACGCCCATTTCGTCCCCACTGCCCACCTCCAGCGCCGAGGGGCGAATGTTGTCCAGGCTCTCCTCCATGGGTGGCCTCAGCGCTCCCGAACGTTCACGTAGAGGCGGAGGGTCTGGTCCTGCGCGCCTTCGGCCTCCCGGATGAGCCGAAACTCCAGGGGAAGCGTTCCCGACGCGGTGGTCGCTTCCAGAGTCATCAGGCTCTCCCACGCCTCCCGGTCTTGGAGCGTGATAGGTCCGGCGATCCCGATCTCCTCCTCGCCCGCCAGGAGCGCCCGAACCGTGTACGTCTGCGGCTCCCCCTGGCGGTTGACCACGCCCGCGAAGACCTCGGCCGCCTCGCCGATCCACAGCGTCGTGGGGTAGTCGTCGGTCACGCCCCCCGGACCCAGCAGGTAGAACTCGGTCCACGGATCCCCTGGGATGGGCTGAAGGAGCCTCCAGGTGAAGTAGCCCGCGACCACCAACGCCCCAAGGAGGACCACGCCCCCCGCCGCCAGGTCGCCCGGGGTCTCCCGGCGGCGGAGCCATTCGCGGATGGCTGGCATCGCCATGCCGGCGCGCTCCTCCGGCGCGACGCGTCGTCGCCGGAGCCAGGCCACGGCGCATCC
Source organism: uncultured Dehalococcoidia bacterium (assembly GCA_964436745.1). Taxonomy (GTDB): domain Bacteria; phylum Chloroflexota; class Dehalococcoidia; order Lucifugimonadales; family UBA1127; genus CAYTEC01. The sequence goes on from CAYTEC010000055.1 coordinate 1,732, forward strand.
ACCCAGGCTCCACGCGGCCAGCACGCCGACGATAGGACCGGGCCGGATCCCCCACGGTCCGAACTGGAGCACTAGGCCCAGGAGGGGTATGAGGGCGACCGAGAGCCCGATGCTCAGCGCTATGAGCTCCGTGGGACCCAGCCAACCCCGCCTTGGGTAGAGGGCCACCACAAGCACGTAGCCTGGCACGAAGAGCACCAGGGATGCGCCGAGGACGATCGTCGGCAGATCCGCGTCCGTGCCCAGCGCCAGAGGCATGGCGATAAGGCTGAGGAAGGCTATGACCAGGAGGTCCATGGTGGTTCCTCGGGCGCGTCGCGAGGTAGCGAGCGAGAGCATCCAGCATACGAGAACGAGGGCGGGGTTGCAAACGACCGGCCCCTCGCGCGCCCGGCGGGCTCCACGCGCACCAGCCACCGGCGCAGCTCTCGCCTCGCCCGGGGCGCGCTTCCCCGTTGCGCAGGGCTGTTGTATACTACAAATACATATGGGCGTCGAGGCCTCCCGCATGGCAAGCCTCGCACCGCCGGGACTAGCGGCGACGGAAGCAACCCGCCCACCGATCGTGGGTCGTCCCGGCTCCCACCCAGACGGCGAATACCGAGGTGAGTCGAAGGTGATGCAGGCAACTACCGAGACCGACCGCGAAGAGACGCATATCTCGCTCATCGATGTCGTGGGGATCCTCTGGCGGAAATGGTGGGTCATTTCCGCCGTCTTCGTGGTCACCCTGGGCGCGGCGGGGACCTTCACGTACTACCAGTCCGATCTCTTCCGGGCGACGGCACGGGTCTTCGTCCAGACCGACGAGCCGGTATCCCGCCTCCTGGGGACGGTGAACTCCGGCTTCGACCCCCGTCTCCAGACCCTGCCCATCCTCCTCACGAGTGAGGAGGCAATCCGCGCCGGGCTGCCGTTCATCTACCCAGACGGCGTCGCGGACTCGCGTGGCGCAGCCCGAGGGCTGCAGGGCAACCTCAGCACGGTACTGATCCGCGACACGAACCTGCTCGAAGTCAGCTACATCGCCGGCAACAGCGCAGAGGCCAAGCGGGTCGTTGAGGGGTTGCTCCAGGGTTTCCCCAACTACTTCGCCGAACAACGGCAGAAGATTCTGTCCGCCGCCCTGGAGGCGGCCCAGGTCCTGCTCACCTCAGAGCAAGCGCGCATAGGTGAGGGCTCGGAAGCGAGCCTAGCGGCGGAACAAGCCGTGCGCATCCAGTTCGCCCTGGACACCGTGCTTGCAAGCGGCACGGGGTTCTCCGTCAGCATTGTTGACTCCCCCGTGGTGAGCCAGGTGGCCCCCCGGCCGGTCCTGAACCTGGCTGCGGGCGGAATACTTGGCCTGGTGCTGGGCAGCTCGCTAGCCTTCGGACTGGAGTACCTGAACCGGAAGATTCGCACGGAAGAGGACCTGCGCCGCGTAACCGGGCTTCCAGTCCTGGGCGTGGTGCCGCAGGCGGCCGTCGACAAGAACGGCGTGACCCCGTCACTGACGACTTCCCCGAAGTCTCCGCTGGCGGAGTCCATACGCCTCTTGCGAGCCAACCTCCAGTTCACGGCCGTGGACACGCCCCGCACGACCGTGCTCGTCACCAGCGCGGAGCCCGCGGAGGGGAAGACCTTCATCGTGGCGAACCTGGCCCGCGCCTTCGCGCAGCAGGGAGCGCGGGTCCTGGTGATTGACGCGGACCTGCGGAGGCCCAGGCTGAGCTCCGCGCTGAACGCCCCGCAAGGGCCGGGCCTGACCCATGTCATCGTCGGCCAAGCCAAGGTCGAGGACGTGATTGTTGAAGTTGAAGGACTACACCTCCTACGTGCGGGAGTGGAGCCCCCGAACCCCTCCGAGATTCTGGGCTCGCACCAGATGGAGGGGATACTGGAGTGGGCCGCCCGCGAGCACGACATCGTGCTGATGGACGGGGCCCCGGCCTTGGGGTTCGCCGACTCCGTGGTACTGAGCCGGCACGTGGACGCCGTGATGCTGGTCAGCCGAGCCGATCAGGCCGACCGGGGCGCTCTAGGTGCCGCCGTCCACCAACTCCAGGGAATCGAGGCCAGGATCGTCGGGGCGGTTCTCAACGGAGTGAACCCGTCGCGACGCGGTCGTTACGGGTACTACGGCTACTACTCGTACAGCGGTTACTACTCTGGCAACAGCAGCCGCGATCGGCGGGAATCGTCCCGTGGTCGGCGCAGGTTCGGCCTCCGCCGGAAGACCCGGAGCGAGCGGGAGGCACGGACGAGCGTCGCCAGTGATTGACATCCACGCGCACATCCTTCCGGGACTGGACGATGGTCCGCCGGACCTGGAGACCGCGGCTCGGCTGGCCCAGGCTCTGGTGTCCCAGGGCGTGACGGACGTGATCTGCACTCCCCACTACCTGATCGGCGTCTACCAACCGACCCGCGCCACGGTCCTAGCGGCGCTTGAGGCGCTCCAGGCTCGGGCGCCGGACCTCAAGCTCCACCTGGGGGCCGAAGTGTACATCGACGACCAGCAGAGCGTCCGGCGTGTGACCTCCGGGGAGGCCCTCACTCTGGGCGACGGCGGCCGCTACGTGCTCATCGAACACCCGCTGAGCGGCTTGCCGCTCTACGCCGAGGACGCGGTCTTCGAGCTCCGCGCGCACGGGATCACCCCCATCGTCGCCCACCCGGAGCGCAACGAAGACGTGATCCGATCCCGAAAGTCCGTGCGACGGATGGTGGAGCTGGGGGCCCTCCTCCAGATCAACGCCGGGAGCGTGCTGGGGGAGTTCGGCAAAGATGTCGGTCGCACGGCTCGGTCGCTCGTCGAGGACGGGCTCGTGCACTTCCTGGCCTCGGACTGCCATGATTTGGTGGAGCGTCCCCCGAGGCTGCGGGATGCGTTGGACCGGATGCGGGACGGCTGGCGCATCGGCGGGGCCGATGCGATGGCGCACAACAACCCCCTGGCAATTCTGGACGGAGTGGCCGTCACCCCGTGAGCCGCGCGGCTGGGCAAGCGGGCAACCTCGTAGTCAGCAAGAGAGGGAACGTGCAAGCTAGCGCTGGGTGTTCAGCATGACCGGTCACGCCACGGGCGGCGGCGAGCCGCTCACCGTTGGGGTGCTCGGGCTAGGCCACGTGGGGCTCCCGACGGCCCTCGGCTTCGCGGACCTGGGATGGCACGTGGTCGGCGCAGACGAGGACGCGCCGAAGGCGGCCCGCATCTCCAAGGGGAAACCGCCCTTCTTCGAGCCGGGGCTCCAGGAGCTGCTCGACACCCACATCGACTCCGGCCGCTTCCGCGTGGCCCCAGACGTTCCCACCGCGGTTTCCCAGGCGCAGGTGATCTTCGTGTGCGTGGGCACGCCGACAGGGGACGACGGGAAGGTTGACCTCTCCCAGCTCGATGCCGTGGCCCCGGCCATTGCCGCCAACCTGAACGGCTTCAAGCTGATCGTTGAGAAGAGCACCAGCCCCGTCCTGACCGCCCAGAGGATCAAGGCTAACATCGCTCTTCACTCCAACGGCAACCACGAGTTCGAGGTCGCCGTCAATCCCGAGTTCCTGCGGGAGGGCACCGCCGTAGCGGACGTCTTCCATCCGGACCGGCTGGTGCTGGGCGTGGAGACCGAGCGCGCCCGGGACATGCTCCTGCGCGTCTACGGTCCGCTGCTGGACGGCTCGCGGTCCTCTACCCGGCCGCAGGTTCTGGTAACGGACCTGAAAACCGCCGAGATCATCAAGCACGCCTCCAACTCGTTCCTGGCGGCCAAGATCTCGTTCATCAACATGATCGCGGATCTGTGCGAGGAGGCGGGAGCCGACGTGACGGAGGTGGCCCGAGGCATGGGCATGGACCCGCGCATCGCCCCTCACTTCCTGCAAGCCGGGGCCGGCTACGGGGGCTCTTGCTTCCCGAAAGACCTGCGCGCCTTCATCCAGATCGGCGAAAGCCACGGCGTCGACATGTCCCTGCTGCGGGAAGTGGAGCGCATCAACGAACGCCGTGCCGGAAGGGTCGTGGCGAAGATCGCGGAGGCGATTGGCTCGCTGAGCGACAAGAAGATCGCGGTGCTGGGTCTTGCCTTCAAGCCGGGAACCGACGACATTCGCGACGCCCCCAGCCTCGCCGTCATCCCGCTCCTCCTGGAGCAGGGGGCACACCTGCGGCTGCACGACCCGCAGGCTGCGGACGACGTCCGGCGCCTCTTCCCGGAGCAAGCGCCATCGGTCCGCTACTGCGAAGACCCAACCGAGGCGGCGCGAGGCGCGGACGCGCTGCTGCTCATGACGGAATGGGACGAGTACCGTGGGCTGGACCTCGGCGCGCTCCGAGACTCGATGGTCGCGCCCGTCCTAATCGACGGCCGTAATCTCTTCGACCCGGCAGCAGTCCGTGCCCTCGGCTTCCACTACGAGTCGGTGGGCCGCCCTTGAACCCCGAGGGCGCGGTGGTGGTAACCGGTGGGGCCGGGTTCGTTGGCTCCCACCTCTGCGACCGGTTCATCCGGGAAGGGCGCCGCGTTGTTTCCGTCGACAACCTCCTGACCGGGAGCGAGCGCAACCTCCGCCACCTCATCAACCACCCCGCCTTCACCTTCCTGCAGGCAGACGTCAACGAGCCCTTCGACGTGGAGGGCCCGGTGGCCCTCGTACTGCACTTCGCGAGCCCGGCCAGCCCCAAGGACTACGTCGCCTACCCGCTCCAGACCCTCAAGGTGGGCGCTTGGGGCACCAGCCACGCCCTAGAGCTGGCCCGCGCCAAGTCCGCCGTCTTCCTGCTCGCCTCGACCTCCGAGGTGTACGGGGACCCGGAAGTGAACCCCCAGCCGGAGTCGTACTGGGGCCACGTGAACTCGGTTGGGCCGCGGAGCATGTATGACGAGTCCAAGCGGTTCGCTGAGGCATTCACGGTGGCCTACCGTCTTGCCCACGGCGTGGACGCGCGGATCGTGCGCATCTTCAACACCTACGGCCCGCGCCTCAAGCTGGATGACGGGCGCGCGCTGTCCACATTCATCGACCAGGCGCTCCACGACCGGCCGCTGACGGTCTACGGCAAAGGCGCCCAGACGCGCTCCTTCTGCTACGTGGACGACCTGGTGGAGGGCATCTTCCGCCTGGTCAGTTTGCCGCCTCCGGCGGACATGAAGGGCGAGCCCCTAATCGTGAACCTGGGTAACCCGGACGAGGTAACGATTCTGGAACTCGCCTGGGAGGTGATCGAGGTCCTCGGCGCGCGGAGCGAGGTCGTCCACGAGCCGCTGCCCCGGGACGACCCGCAAAAGCGCAAGCCCGATATCACGCGTGCCAGACAGCTTCTGGACTGGGCGCCGCAGGTATCGCGGGCTGAGGGGATCCGGAGGCTGGCCGACTACTATCGTGAGGCGGCGGAGACCGCCGAAGGAGGCCCCCGTGGCTGAGGCGACGCCTTCCGGCCCCATCCTGGTGACCGGCGCCGCGGGCTTCATCGGCTCCAAGGTGTGCCAGCTGCTCCTGGCCGAGGGCCGAAGCGTGGTGGGCATCGACCTGCTCAACGACGCCTACGACCCACGCCTCAAGCACTGGCGCCTGGGCCAGCTGGAAGGGACACCGGGGTTCTCTTTCCACGCGATCGACATCACCGACCAGGCCGCCCTCCTGCCCCTCTTCCGCGACCAGGGCTTCGGAGCGGTGGTCAACCTGGCGGCCCGAGCGGGCATCCGCCAGAGCATAGAGAACCCGTGGGTCTACTTCGAGACGAACTTGACCGGCACACTCAGCCTGCTGGAGCAGTGCCGCGAGCACGACGTGAAGAGTTTCGTGCTGGCGTCCACCTCCAGTGTCTACGCGGAAGCGGATCTCCCGTTCAACGTGGAGGCGCGGACCGACACGCCGCGCTCGCCCTACGCCGCCTCCAAGAAGGCGGCCGAGGTGCTCTGCTACACCTACCACAAGCTCTTCGACATCAATGTGACGATACCTCGGTACTTCACCGTGTACGGCCCCGCTGGCCGCCCGGACATGAGCATCTTCCGGTTCATCAAATGGATCGCGGAAGGGGAACCTCTGGTGCTCTTCGGCGACGGGACGCAAGAGCGGGACTTCACCTACGTGGACGACATCGCCCGCGGCACCATCGCGGCCATGGCCCCGGCGGGCTATCAGATCATCAACCTGGGCGGCGACCGCCCCGTCTCGCTGAACACGGTCATCGCTCTGCTGGAGGAGATGATCGGCAAGAAGGCAATTATCGAGGAGCACCCGTTCCTGGCCGTGGACGTGCCCGCCACGTGGGCCGACATCTCCCGCGCCAGGGCGCTGGGGTGGGCGCCCCAGACCACGCTGGAGGACGGGCTGCGGGCGTGCGTTGACTGGTACATGGAGAACCGGGAGTGGGCAGCGCAAACGGTGGTGCGGTAATGGCGGACGACCTCCACGAACGGATCGCGGTGGTGGGCCTCGGTTACGTGGGGCTCTCGCTGGCGACGGCGTTCGGCCGGACGCTGCCGACCACCGGGTTCGACCTCAACCCGGTCCGGGTCCGGGAGCTGGAATCGGGCTGCGACCGCAACGGCGAAGTTCCCTCGGACGCCCTCGTCGGCGAGCGCCTGAGCTTCACCGACGACCCCGCCGCGCTGGAGCACGCCGACATCATCGTCGTCGCCGTCCCCACACCCATCGACCGCGCCAAGCGCCCGGACCTGTCGCATCTGGTAGACGCCAGCCGGCTAGTGGGGCGAGCGCTTGCGGCCCGCGCCGCCGACGACGGGCCGCCCGTGGTGGTCTACGAATCAACGGTCTACCCCGGCTGCACGGAGGAGGTGTGCGTCCCCGTGCTCGAGGAGGCGTCGGGGCTCCGTGTCGGCGACGGATTTGCCGTGGCGTACTCCCCGGAGCGGATCAACCCAGGGGACGTGGAGCACGGCCTGGACGCGGTGCAAAAGATCGTCGCTGCTCAGGACCCGGACACGCTGGAACGGGTGGCGAACGTCTACGGTGTCGTGGTGAAAGCGGGGGTGTTCCGCGCCGCCGACATCCGAACCGCCGAGGCCGCGAAGGTCATAGAAAATATCCAGCGCGACCTGAACATCGCACTGATGAACGAGCTGGCGATGCTGTTCCACCGGATGGGCATCAACACGCGCGACGTGTTGGAGGCCGCTCGGACCAAATGGAACTTCCTGCCGTTCGAGCCCGGTCTGGTGGGCGGCCACTGCATCCCCGTGGATCCCTACTACCTCACGCACAAGGCCCAAGAGGTAGGCTACCACCCGGAGGTTATCCTGGCGGGGCGGCGCATCAACGACTCGCTAGGCGACTACGTCTCCCACGAGACGGTCAGGCTCATCATCGAAAGCGGTCGCGCGGTCCAGGGGAGCGAGGCGCTGCTGCTGGGAGCGGCCTTCAAGGAGAACGTGCGTGACGTGCGCAACAGCCGCGTCTTCGACGTGATCGCTGAGTTGGAGCGGTACGGCGTGCGGGTCTCGGTCCATGACCCGATCATCGGCACGGAGGCGCTGGCCCGTATGGGAGTCACCGCCATCGAGGACCCCTTCGCGGCCCCCGTCCGCTACGACGCCCTGGTGCTCGCCGTGCCCCACGCCCCGCTGAGGGCGCGAGCGCTGGCGGACTACGTGGCGCTGGTCAAGACTGACGGTGGTCCCGGAGTCCTGGTGGACGTGAAGGGCGCGCTGCCCGAGGCGGCTTCGGCGCCTGGTATCCTGTACTGGAGCCTGTGAGCTCACACCTGGCATTGGAGGGTTGATCATTGACGACCGATAGAGCGCCGGTCCGCGTCCCGCCGGTCCGGGTGGTCTTCGAGGAAGAGGACCGGAAGCAGATACTGGAGGCCATCGACGAGTGCCTCCAGAGCGGCATCGTGTCCGGCGGCAAGCACATCCGGGCCTTCGAAGAGTTCTGGGCCGATTACTGCGGCATCAAGCATGCCGTAGGGTGCTCCAGCGGCGGGGCGGCGCTCGAGATCATCCTGAAGGCGCTCGACGTCGAGGGTAAGGACGTGCTGGTGCCGACGAACACCTTCGTCGCCTCCGCCAACGCCATCGTCATCGCAGGGGGCAACCCCGTGTTCCTGGACACCGACCCCGCCACGCTGGGGGTGACGCTCGATGAGATCAAGGCCCGCGTGACGGAGAACACGGGCGCCGTCATGGTCGTGCACATTGGCGGGATCATGAGCCCCGAGATGCCGGCAATCGCCGACTGGTGCCGGTCGCGGGGGATCCCACTGGTGGAGGACGCCGCCCACGCCCACGGGTCGGAGATTGATGGCAAGCGGGCCGGGCGGTACGGGAAGGCCGCCGCCTACTCGTTCTTCGCCACCAAGGTGGTCACCAGCGGCGAGGGAGGCATGGTGGTCACCGACGACGACGCGTTCGCCGATGCGTGCCGCAGCATCCGCGACTACGGTCGAAAGGCGCCGGGAGAGGTGGTCCACACGCGGATCAGCTCCAACTACCGGCTGAGCGAGATTGGGGCGATCATCGGGCTGGCGCAGGTCCGCCGCCTGGACGACTTTATCGCCCACCGGCAGGGCGTGGCCGACCGGTACACCGCGGCCCTTGGCGACGTGCTGGAGCTGGTCCCGACGCCCGGCCGTTGCAGCTTGTACAAGTACATCGCCTACCTGCCCAAGGGTGTGGAGCGGGCGGCGTTCAAGGCGGCGCTGGGCGAAAGGGCCGTCTCGCTCTCTGGCGCGGTCTACGACATCCCGGTCCACCTGCAGCCGGTGTATGAGGGGCTTGGGCTGGCGGGCAAGCTCCCCGTCTCCGAAGATGTGTGCGAGCGGCACGTCTGCCTCCCCGTCTTCTTCGGCATGACGGACGAGCAGGTTGAGCACACCATCGCGAGCGTCCGCGCGGTCCTGGCGGAGATGGCCACGTAGCGGGCAGGGCACGCCATCCGCGAACGGGGGCTCACCGCGAACGACAGAAGGCCAGAGGACATCGCCCCGGACAAGCCCAGGTCCAGATTCCGGCCCCCGGGGGAGCAACGACCGAGGAGCGTGGGACGCGGCCCCTGGGCGACCAAGGGAAGTAGAGGAGCAAGGAATGCGCGTACTGGTAACCGGAGGCTCCGGGTTCATCGGGTCCCACGTCGTCGACAAGCTCCGGGACAAGGGCGTGACGGTCCGCGTCTTCGACATGGTGTTCCCCACGTTCCGGAGCGACATCGAGTTCTACCACGGCAGCATCCTGGACTTGGAATACGTGCGCATGGCGCTCAACGGCGTCGACGCGGTCATGCACCTGGCCGCGGTGGCGGACGTGCGCGCCGTGCTGGAGGCGCCCCACTACTCGGAGGCCATCAACGTACGGGGGACCATCAACGTCTTGGAGGCAATGCGGCTCAGCGGCGTCAAGCGCATGGTCCTGGCCAGCACGACGTGGGTGTACAGCGACGTGCCGGAGGTAGAGGTGGACGAGACGACGCCCCTCGCCGCGCCCTCGCACCTGTACACAGCCACCAAGATCGCCGCCGAGCACTACTGCCGTTCGTACGCGGCGCTGTACGGCATCGAGCCCACAGTGCTCCGTTACGGCATCCCCTACGGCCCCCGCGCGCGGGCTGGCGCCGTGATCCCCATCTTCGTCGGCAGGGCGATGCGCGGCGAGCCCATCACGATCCAGGGCGACGGCCTGCAGTTCCGCAAGTTCGTGTACGTGGAGGACCTAGCGGAGGGCAACGTGCTGGGCCTGATCCCGGGAGCCGTGGGACAGACCTACAACCTGGACGGAGCGGAGAAGATCACCATCCGCCAGATAGCGGAGACGGTCAAGAGCATCCTGGGCGACGTCCAGATCGACTACACGCCCGCCCGCCCCGGGGACTTCTCCGGCAAGGAGGTCTCGAGCGCGAAGGCGCTCGCGGATCTGGGCTGGGAGTCGCGCACCTCGCTGGAAGAAGGCGTCCGCCGATACGTCGATTGGTACCGGCAGCAGGGCGAGGAGTCGGAGGCCCGGTGGGCGCTCGTCGACGACCGCCTGTGGGTGTAGCGCTGGGCCGGGAGGCGAGGGAGTGACGCGGATAAGCGTCGTCCTCTGCTGCTACAACGGGGAACGCACCGTGGCGGCGGCGTTGGAGAGCGCGTTCCGCCAGACGATGCCGCCGGAGCGGTACGAGGTCGTGTTCATCGACGACGGGTCAACGGACGCCACGCCCGGCATCGCCCGGGCGTTCGAGACGCACCCCGGCTTCCGCTACCTGCGCAACGCGGCCAACCTGGGCCTGGTGGCCTCGGCGAACCGGGGGATCGAGGAGGCGCGGAGCGAGCTGGTGGTGCGTCTGGACGCCGACGACACACTGGACCCCCAGGCGCTGGAACTGCTGGCCGCGCCGCTGGAGCGTGACGAGGCCGACCTGGTCTACAGCGACCGCTTTGAGCTGACGGCGGACACGGGCCAGCAGCGGTACGTCAGCGTGTCGCACCTGAACGTCTTCGACATGGTCGCTTGCGGAACCATGATGCGCCGCGATCTGGCGCTGGACGCGGGCGGCTACCGCGACTTCTTCTGGGAGGAGTATGATCTGTACATCCGGTATCTGCTCCGGAGCGGAAAGCCCGCTCTTCACATCGCGAAACCCCTCTACACCTACACCATACACGAGGGCAGCATGACCGCCGACGCGGAGCGCGTGCGGGCCGGCTGGGAAGAGCTGCTGCGGACGTGGCCGTTGGAGACTCTGGAGCGCTTCGGCCGGCTGCCCGCGGCCGCCGGCTCTTGAAGGGAATGGACGTGGCGCCAAAGACCATCATCATCGCGGAGATCGGCGAGAATCATATCGGCGACTGGGACATGGCCCGGCGCATGGTGACCGAGGCCGCCGCGGCGGGCGCGGACATCGTCAAGTTCCAGTCCTACCTGGGGTCCGACGTGGCCGACGATGACGAAGAGAAGGAGTGGTTCACCCAGGTCCAGGTCCCGGACGCGATGCACTTTGAGCTGAAGGCCCTGGCCGAGCAACACGGCACCGAGTTCCTGAGCACTCCCTTCACGCTCAGTCGCGCGCGGTTCCTGGTGGAGGAATTGGGGCTACGGAAGATCAAAGTGGCGTCGTCGGAGATGCTGAATCTGGGTCTGCTCGATTACCTGAACGGGCGCGTGGACACCGTGTTCCTATCCACCGGTCTTGGGACCTTGGACGAGGTCGCGCAGGCGGCGGGCCACCTGGAGAAGGTGCGGGACCTGTACATCCTCCAGTGCACCACCCAGTATCCGTGCCCCCCTGAGGAAGCGAACCTGGCGGCGATTCCGACACTCCGCGCGCGGTTCCCCAATCACCGCATCGGCTACTCAGACCACACCATCGGGACTCTGGCGCCCGCGGCCGCCGTGGCCCTGGGCGCGGAGGTCGTCGAGAAGCACTTCACGCTCGACAGGTCGCTGCCGGGGACGGACCACGTCCTGTCCTTGACGCCCGGCGAGCTGCGGGAAATGGTGGAGATGGTGCGTGGCGTGGAGGCGCTGCTGGGCAGCGCGGAGAAGGCGCCCACGGCCTCCGAACGGGCGATCGTCGAGGCGGTCCGCTCCCGGTTCCCGAAGTGACGACGAAGCGAGTCGTGGGCATCGTCCAGGCGCGGATGGGGTCCACGAGGCTGCCGGGCAAGTCGCTGATGCGCTTGGGGGGAACCACGGTCTTGGAGCTTGTGCTGCTGCGGATGCGCCGTGCGAAGACGCTCACGGAGGTCGTGCTGGCCACCACTGAGTTAGCCGAGGACGACCGGCTGGGCGCGGTGGCGGAGGCCGTGGGCCTCCGGGTCTTCCGCGGGCCGGAGGACGATGTGCTGCGGCGCTACGCTCTGGCCGCGGCGGCCTTCAACGCCGACGTGGTGGTACGGGTGTGCGCAGACAACCCGCTGGTCGCCCCCGAGGTAATTGACAGCATCGTCAGACACCATCTCGCCAGCGGCGCGGAATACTCGTTCAACCACCGGCCGGCACTTGGCAACGGGTACCCGGACGGCCTGGGCGGGGAGGTGGTCAGCCGAGCGGTCTTGGACAACCTTGACCGGGAGGCGATGACTCCCGGCCACCGCGAGCACGTAACGGCGTTCATCTGGGACCACCTGGACCAATTCCACGTGGAGACCGTAGCAGCCCCCGAGGCCATCGCGGGGCCGGAGGTCAAGCTGGACGTGGACACGGCCGAGGACCTGGCGCGACTTGAGCGGCTGTGCGCGGAAGCGGGCGGCGACCTGGAAGAGTGGAGCGCGGAGGACATCGTGCGCAGCTACCGGGC
>CAYTEC010000056.1:0-12770 GCA_964436745.1 uncultured Dehalococcoidia bacterium
TTCCAGTACTGGCGGGACTAACATAGCGTCTGGTACAACCATTAGGGGCAGGTCAGTCAGGTCCCGAGCTTCGAGCAGCGGTGGCGGCATATGGGGCGTTCGCTCCTGGGCAGTTCACATCTTGGTGGGCGGGGGTGCCGCACATCACTACGATTCTACACCAAGATGCGGGCAGGCGGGTGGTGGGCTTCTCAGAACCCACGGCGACCCGGCGGCCCCCGCCTGCCTACCGCGCGACCCGGTCCAGGAACTCGCGGACCGCCGCCTCGTACGCCTCGGGATCGACGTTCCACGCCGCCACGTGCGACGCCCCCTCGACGGCCACGTGCGTCACGATGTCCGGTCGGAGGCGAGCCAGCCGCGCGCTGGTTTCCATCGGCACCTTTTCGTCGGCGTCCCCGTGGAACAGCAGCAGGGGCGCTTCGATCTCGTCGGCGCGCGCCAGGTGATCCATCTCGCCCCAGTCGACGCCGAATCTGGCGCTGGTCAGGACTTTCGCCACCCCGGTCAGGAAGCTCGGCAGACCTCTTTGCCGGCCTGCCAGGTCCACGGTCGCGCCAAGGTCGAGCATTGGAGAATCCAGGATGACCCCAGCCACACGGTCGGCCAGGGACGACCGATAGAGGAAGCTAGCCACGATGCCGCCACCCATGCTGTACCCCACCAAAACCAGCCGCTCGGCCCCCTGGTCGAAGGCGTACCGCGCCGCCGCGTCCAGGTCCGCCCACTCGGTTGCGCCGAACTGGTAGTAGGCGCTCGGGTCCTCCGGGGCGCCCTCGTCGTTGCGATACGTGATGACAAGGGCAGGCATTCCGGCCCGGTGCATCGTGGGCAGCATGCGCAGGGCCTCCCCCCAGTTCGAGCCCTTCCCGTGGACGAAGATCGCCCACGAGTCGCCCGGCCCCTCCACCCGCCACGCGGCGAGCTCTCCGAGGGGCGCGGCGAACCGGACCTCGGTGAAGGGAATACCGTGAGCGCGCGCGGGGTCGTCCGGGTACGCCGAATTGTCGTAGCGAACCCGGTCCCCCACCGCCAGGGCGCCCTCCAGCAGCACGTGGGGACGCTCCGCGGCTGGCCCGTCCACCGCAAGGATCCCGCCGACCGTGGCGTAGCCGCCGGGCCACTCCAGGCCCGTGATTCGGGGCTCCTTCCGTGGGTCCGACCCCTCGGGACCTTCGAGCGTCACCAGGTCTCCGTCCAAGGCGACGACCCGGACATCGTACTCCTCCGGCTCGCGCTCGATGACGAAGGCCCCGTCCTCAATTTCGCTCGAGTAGTACCAGCCGACCCCGGAGACGCCCACGACGGTGGCCACGGCCACGCCGCCGAGGACCACTACCCCACGCATCCAGGTGATCCGGAACCAACGCATCGCAACTCCCCGCAGAAACGTGCGTCGCGCCTGAGCATACCCCCGTGGGATGCGGGCCGAGTCAGGCTGCCCGGCTCGTGATCCCGCCGCGAGGCCTTAGGCCGGCGCCGCCGCCGGAACTCGCGGCGGCCGGGCCAGGAACATGAGGGCCACCGCGGCAAGCCACGCCCCGGAGTAGACCAAGAACGCCCCGTCAAAGCTCCCTGAAACGTCCTTCAGGTAGCCCCCAAGGATCGGCCCCGTGGCGCTGATGACCATCGCCGCCGGAGCGAAGAACCCCCGAATCGCACCCAGGGAGGCCCGCCCGAAGTAGTCGGCCCAGAGGATGTTCATCAGCAGGACGAAGCTGCCAAAGTTCAGGCCGTAGGCGATCGCGTACGCGAAGAGCAGGGGCGTCGAGTCCGCGATCCTGAGGATGCTCAGGCCGGCGCCAGCGCCCGCGAACGCGAACATCGCCAGGTAGCGCGGGGGGATCCGCTCCGCCAGAAAGCCGTAGATGGGCTTGGCCGTGAGGCTGGAGACAGCGAACACCGTCACGACCCAAGCCGCCAGGCCGTCGGAGAAACCCTTGTCCTGCATGTACGGCACCTGGTGCAGCAGGACTGGCCCCGTCCCGAAGCTCACCAGCATCTGAGCGCCCGTCAGGAGCCACGCGGACGGAATGCGGAGGGCCTGCCGCAGCGTGTAAGAGATCTCCAGGGCCGCCGCGGACGCGGCGCCGGTCGAGGCTGCGGGCGCCTCGATTCCATCTGGCTGCAGCCCCAAGTCCTCCGGCTGCCGACGGATGACCAGCGCGGTGAGCGGCGTCAGCGCCACGATCATGAAGATTCCCAGCGCCACCCACGCGCCGCGCCAGTCGAGCGCGTCGATGAGGCTGCGGCTGATCGGCGTCATCAAGGCGCAACCCATTGAGATGCCCATCACGGCGATAGCCATCGCCCGGCCCCGGTGCCGCACGAACCACTTGGCGATTACCACCGGGGTCACGACCTGCGCCCCCAGCAGGGCCTGCGAGACGCCGTACACGAGACCCAGGGTCACGAATAGCTGCCAAGGCGACCGCACGGCAGGCATCGCGATCAGCGCGAGCCCGCCGCCCACTGCGCCCAAGGACATCATGACCCGTGCCCCAGACCGCCGATCGACGAAGGGGCCGATGACGGGGGCGCTCAACGCCATGACGACGGTCCGCAGGCTGGTGACGGCCGAGACGCTCGCCGCGGACATGCCGAGCGAGGTCCGCATGGGCTCGAAGAAGACGCTCTGGACGCAGGAGCCGATGCCGCCCGCCGTGGTGCTGGTGATGAACACCACGGCCACGATGGCCCAGCCATAGAATATCCGGGGCCTGGACTTTCGCCCCGCCTCGTTTGCCATGCTCACCGCCTCACGCCCGGCCTCGACGACCGCCGCCGCCACGTCCCGTGCACCGCAGTCAGGCCGCGGTCAGCGATGGCCATTCATGCGTCCCTGGAGCTTCACGATCTCCGCCGTGACCTCGCCCGTCTCGCGGACCTCCATGATCCCGACCGTGCCCAGATCACCCTGTCGGTGCCGAAGACCGGGTCGCGTGGGGCTGCCGGGATTGACGAACCAGACGCCCCCATGGACGGCGATGACCTCCTCATGCGTGTGCCCGAAAGCCACGATGTCCACCATCTGCCCGAACTTCCTCCGCAGGACCTCCGGGAGAGGAGGATCAGCGGGAAACTGGATCGTCCGGTCGGCGATGATGCGCGGTCCGGGCCAGCTGATGTCGTGGACCACGCCGATCCGCTTTCCCTCCACCTCCACGACCCGAGTGGTCACAGCCAAGCGAGGGTCGGTGGAGACGGGCTCGGTGAAGTCCCGTACCGCGACCACCGGCGCCACGGCTTCCAGCACGTCCAGCACGCGGGGCGAGGTCACGTCGCCCATGTGGAGGATGAGACCGACACCGCGCTCCTGGAAAGCGCCGGTAAGCTCCGGGGGAAGGCCCACGAGATCGTCCTGCACGTGGGTGTCTGATACCAACCCGATCAGCACCGCAGTGGCCCTCCCGATGCCGCGGTTTCGAGGGCGCGCCGCCGCGACGGGACCGAGTGTAGCCGGTATCCAAGCGGTGGTCAAACCAGGGTGCGCGGCTGTCGCCGTCCCCGACGGAAATCGTCGCGGCCCTGGTTGCGCTCGCTTGACAGCGTAGCGCCGCGCCAATAGGATGGCAGCACTGGAGACGGACGCGCGACGGCCCCCTGAACGGCGGGCCGCGGCTGCATAGGAGGAACGCATGGACTTCGAGATGCGGTACACGGCGGAGCAGGAGGATTTCCGGAAGGAGGTCCGGTCCTGGCTGGAGCAGAACGCCAGGGTGCCCGCGTCCCTTGGGGCCCTTCCCCTAGAGCAAATGGACACCACCCGGGAGCAGTATGAGTGGTCCAAGGAGTTCCATGGGAAGCTGGGCGCGAAGGGTTGGCTCTTCGCGACGATGCCCACGGAGTACGGCGGCGGCGGGCTCACCTTGGAACACGACATTGTCATCAAGGAAGAATTGGCCCGGTGGAAGATCCCGGACCGGCCCAGCCCCGGCGACGTGGCCGTCGCCCCGCTCTTCGTCTACGGCACGGAAGAGCAGAAGCAGCGTTTCCTCAAGCCCATCCTCTTGGGCCAGACGGTCACGTGGCAGCTCTGGACCGAGCCCGAGTCGGGCGTCGACCTGGCCTCCATCAAGACCCGCGCGGTCAAGGACGGCGACGACTTCATCTTCACCGGCACCAAGAACTACATCAGCGGCATCTTCGAGCCGGACTGGCTCAACATCCTGGTCGTGACGGACCAGGACGCTCCCCGGCACGCGAACCTGGGCCAGTTCTACATCCCGGCCAACCTGCCGGGGATCAGTTGGCAGTACCAGGACCTGATCGTAAAGGGCGGCCAGCACTTCATCTTCCTGGACAACGTCCGGGTTTCCCGCGACTACCTGATCGGCCCCGAGACAGCCGGCTGGCGCGTCACCCAGAGCAGCCTGGAGCTGGAGCACGGCGCCGAGGGGATGGAGGACCCGGACAACATCGTCCCGGACCTCCTCAAGGCGTGGCGCGAGGGCCAGAGCGGGCGCTCGCTGGCCAGGGGCGACGAAGCTAACACGCACCTGGTGGACGCCCACATCCGATCCAACGTCAACCGGCTCATCGCTCAGCGGAACTACTGGATGTTCACCAACAAGGTCACCCAGACGTTCGAGGGCTCGCAGAACATGTGGAACTGGCGAGAGACCAAGATCCGTACCGCAGAGGACACCCTGGAGCTGCTTGGCCCCTACGCCCTCACGACCGACGATGAGTGGACGATGCTGAAGGGCAGGCTGGAGCTGAGCCAGCGGGGCGCCTCCATGGCCACCCACGGAGCCGGCTCTTACGAGATCGACAAGGTGATCATCGCGCGGCGCATCGGCCTCAGCCGAACCAAAGAGGTCGCCGCCCCCACCCATTAGGGCGCGGTGGCGCCCGCTGCCAAGCTCGCCGGATACAATGACCGGACACGCAGAATGGGGCAGCCCTGCTGGGCTGCCCCATTCTTGTCTTCCATGACGACGACCGACGGACACACGACCCTACGGTCGCGAGAGAACTTTGGCTTGAGCCCCGAGTCGGACGCCCGAGCCGCGGGCGCCCCCGGTCAGGGCCGACCCTCGCCGCCTAGCCGCACTCCTTGTCCAGCCACGCCCCTATGTCCACGCCCATGTGAAGCAGACCGGTCGTGAACTCCATCCCGGGGCCGACCATGACCGACCCGCTGGGGCCGGGGACCATGTACGGCTCGTTTGCCACCCAAACGCCGTTGTCCTTTTTCGTGAACTTGCCGCACGGAGATTCCGGCATGACGCCCTCCTGGCAGGATTCTGCCGCGATGATAGCACCGGGGCCGCCGATGGTCAACGCAAACAGCTCCTCGCGCCAAACGCCATGCACCTCATTCGCGCCCCCGCCGTGGACTGAAAGGGAGCCCGCCGTCGGGCCGCGAAGCCTCGCCGGTCGAGCCCCCAGCGGCGCCGTTCACGGAGGAGTTGATGGCCGCAGTGGGATGCGCCGCTGCTTGGCCCGCAGGATCAGGTAGTCCAGCGCCCGGCCGTCGAACCCCATCGTCGTCGCGCGACCGGCGTCCAACTCGGCATCGGCTTCCCGCCAGAGAAAGGTGAGCGCGATGGCCCGCAGCGCGAACGCGGAGGAGAGTTGGCCGTCGAGCCGGATGGCCTGCTCGGTGTCCGCCAGCGCCATCTCCGGCTGGCGCAGCTCGATGTAGGACGCCGCGCGGTTGTTGAAGGCGTGAGTGTGGGCTGGGTCGAGGCGGACGGCCTCAGTGTAGTCGTCTATCCCCAGCAGGGGCTGCTGGAGGTGCGTATGGGCCATCCCCCGGTTGAAATAGGCTTCCGCATTGGCGGGGTCCAGCTCGATCGCGCGGTTGAAGTCCCGTATGGCCTCCCGCGGCTCCGTCAGCTGCCCGTGGACGACACCACGGCGGTAGTAGGCCCCGCCGTCGAGCGGGTTCGCCTCTATCGCCCTGGTCAACTCCTCGATCTGGTCTTGGAGCCGGACGACGGTCTCGTCTCCGTCTCCCCCCTGCAAATGGCGCTGGTCCATACGGTCCCTCTTCCCGCTCATGGCGTGGTGCTTGGGACCGGCTGGTCCAGCCACTCAGCCTGACGACTGAGCGACGTCCCCTGTCTCCCGGCCCCCTCCTTGGCAGTCGCGGCGAACCCGGCCGCGACGACGCATCGCGCTCCACCATACCCCAGCCTTCGTCGGTGGCGGGAGGTCGGAGAGGGCGTGCCCGTCGTGCATGGTCAACCCATCCCCAGCGCCCGCGCCACGACGTCCCTCCGTCCGGGCGCGCCACCTCGCTGGACCATCGCCAGCAGGTTGGCCGACGTGGCTTGCTCGACCTCCGATAGCTCCAGCCCCTTGAGCTCGGCCACCATCTGGGCCACCTGGAGGACGTCCTTCGGCTCCGTCCAGTTCTCCCGTTTCGCCTTGAAGGGCTGGGGAAAGGCATCGGTCTCCAGCACGATGCCCTCAAGCGGCAGATGGGCCACCAGCGCCTGGAGGTGGGGGAGCCGCAGGAGGGGCTTGGCCAGCGAGACGAAGAACCCGAGGTCCAGGCATTCCCGCGCGGTGGCCTCATCGGCCTGGAAATAGTGCATCGCCCCGCCCACCTCCCATCCGCGCTCCTGTCGGAGCACCCGCAGCACCTCTCCGTAGAGCTCCGGGCGGCCCGGCGCCTCGCGCGAGTGGAAGATGATCGGGAGCCGCATCTCTCTCGCCAGCCGCACCTGCGCCCTGAGCGCCTGGAATTGGACCGACGGCGCCGGCGACCCGGGCCCGAAGTCCAGCCCCACTTCGCTCACGCACACCACCCGCGGGCTAGACGAAGCCAGCGTCCGCAGCCGATCGAGGGCATCGCCGTCCAGGGGGCCGGTGAGGTCCGACGGGTGCATGCCGACCCCCGCCAGGAGCATGGGGTCGGTCTCCGTCAGGCCAACACACGCCTCCGATGATTCGAGCGTGGTCCCGGCGAGGACAATGGCCGCAACCCCCGCCTCGCGCGCTCGCTGGAGGACTCCAGGGATCTCCGCCGACGGGAACTGGTCCAGGTGGGTGTGGCAGTCAGCCAGCATGGTCAGACCGGAAGGCCCAGTAGCCCCCGCAGGACCAAGGTGGCCACGGCCTTGTCCAGGGGGTGATTGTTGCTGCCGCACTTGGGGGACTGGATGCAGCCTGGGCAGCCATCCTCGCATGAGCACTCCGCCACGGCCTGGAGCGTTGTGCGCCAGAGCTGCTCGACCGCATCGTAGCCCCGCTCGGCGATGCCGATGCCCCCCGGGTACCCATCGTGGATGAACACGGCGGGGCCACCCGTGTCCGGGTGCAGCGGGGTGGAGACTCCGCCGATGTCGTTCCGGTCGCACAGGGCCAAGAGGGGCAGGACGCCGATGGCGGCGTGCTCCGCTGCGTGGAGCCCCCCGGCCAAGTCCATGCGAGCGGCGCGGACCTCGTCCAGAGCCGCCTCCGGCGCCTCGAACCAGAGGGAGACGGTGCGGAACCTGTACGGGGGCAGGTCCACGAGCTCCTCGCCAACGGGCGCTTCTGAGTAGAAGGTGCGCTTCCGGTAGGCGAGCACTTGCGTGGTCACTTCCACCTCGCCCAGGAAAACACGGGTGCCGGTGGCGGTCACGCGCTCGCGGTGGACCTTGAGGATGCGGGTATCGGTCAGCTCCCGCGTCTGGGTGTAGTAGGAATCGCTGGACGCCGACACCGCCGCCGTCCGCGCGGCAAGGTCCAGGTCCGTCACGCGGTACGGATCGCCCTGGTGGAGGTAGATCGCCCCCGGGTGGAGCTGCGAGAAGGCGCTCGCCTCGCCGATGCCGGTCTCCAGGATGCGCCCGGTCTCCTCCACCACGTTGTAGTTGGGGGATGAGGTGGCGCGCAGGCTCACCCGCTGCGCGGGGTACTCTACCGACGGATCGAGGAACCACCGGCCCGTCGCCCGCCGGAGGGCGCCGGTCTCCACCAACCCGTCGACGCGCTCCGCGAAGGTTGGGCCGAAGAGGTCGGCGTCCGCCGCGCTGAGGGGCGCCTCGTAGGCGGCGCACAGCAGGTGGGGGTCCAGAACGTACGGGTTGTCCGGCGCGGTCAGCGCGTGCTCGAAGGATCTGCCGAAGAGGAACTCAGGGTGGCGCATCAGGTACTGGTCCAGGGGGTCGTCCCGGGCGACCAGCACCGCCAGCGACTCCTCCCCCCGCCTCCCGCTCCTCCCAGCTTGCTGCCATGTGCTGGCAACGCTGCCGGGGTACCCGGTAAGGATCGTGGCGTCCAGATCGCCGATATCGATCCCCAGCTCCAGCGCGGTGGTGGTCGCCACTCCCAGCAGCCTCCCCTCCATCAGGTCGCGCTCGATCCGCCTACGGTCCTCCGCAAGGTACGCGCCCCGGTAGGGGGCCACGCGCGCGGCCACGTCCGGAGCCTCTCTCCTGAGCATGTCCCGCGCGGCTCGATACACTGTCTCCGCCAGCCGCCTGGACCGCACGAACGCGAGGGTGCGGACCCCGCTCGCCACCAGGTCCGCGAAGAGGCGGGCCGCCTCGGTCGCTGCGCTGTGACGCCCCTCCGATTCCGCGAGCCTGGGCGGGTTCCAGAGGGCGAAGGTCTTGCCCCCGGCCGGTGATCCGTCCTCCGTGATCTCCCGGAAAGGGAGCCCCGTCAGGCTGCCGGCCAGCTCCCCCGGATTGCCGATGGTGGCCGAGCACAGGATGAACTGGGGCCGCGACCCGTAGTGGGCGCACACTCGGCGCAGCCGCCGCAACAGCACCGCCACGTTGGAGCCGAACACGCCTCGGCACGAGTGCGCCTCGTCGACGACCACGTATCGGAGTCCCTGGAATAAGCGGCTCCACGCCCGGTGGTTCGGCAGGATCCCCATGTGGAGCATGTCCGGGTTCGTCAGCACAACCTGCGCCGACCTCCAGATGCCGGCCCGCTCTCCGGTCGGCGTGTCGCCGTCGTAGAGGCCGAACCGGGGCGACGCGTCTCCCGCCAGCGCTCCGAACGAGCGGAGCTGGTCCTGAGCCAGGGCCTTGGTTGGGTAGAGGACTAGGGCTCGGCTGGTGTGGTCACCAAGCCAGGTGTGGAGGATGGGCGCCTGGTAGCAGAGGCTCTTCCCGCTCGCCGCGGGGGTTGCAACGATGACGTGCTCGCCGCCGAGCGCCGCATCGATAGCCTCCGCCTGGTGGCGATACGGGGGCCACAGCTCGAACTCTTCCAGGCGGCGCAGCAGCGCGGGGTGCAGCGGGTGGGCGACATCGCCGGGAACGCCCTCGCGGGGCGGGAGCGACTCCTGGTGCACGACCTGTCCGGCGTACCAGGGCCGGGTCTGCACCCCGGCGAGGAAGCCGGCTACGTCCATGCACCCCGTCCGACGCTCAGTCAGAGAACCCGCTCAGGACCTCGGTGTGGCAATCGACCACTTCCGCCAGCCCCACCACCTCGGCCTCGATGAAGCGCAGCGCGCTGTCCAGTGCCTGCTCCGTGTGGACCGACCCGCTCCCTACGCAGCAGAGGCCCAGGATCGCCGTCTGGTGGGAGTCCTGAGCTCCGACCTCCGCCACGGCTACGTTGAACCGTTGACGGAGACGGGACTGCAAGGAGCGCAGTAGACCTCGTTTTCCCTTCAGGGAGTGATTGTCTGCCAGGTGGAGCGAGACGACCGCGACCGCCACGTTCACCCCGTCCCCCTACGGTACGTCCCATGGATCAAGAGATGGCCGCGAGCCAGCCCATCGGACCGGGGGCGCACACCGTCGGGGCAGGGCACAGACCGCCTCGGCTGACGGACATTGAGGGCAGCGCGCCCTGACCGCCGCTCCGCGGACAACCGTGGGAGCGCCTGCCTCGGGAGATTCAGGCCCGCTGTGTGGCGAAGCAGTCCCGGCAGTAGACCGGGCGGCCCAGCCGGGGCTGGAAGGGCACCTCAGTGTCCTTTCCACAGGACGCGCACACCACGGGGTACAGGGTTCGCGCTCCGCCGCCGCCTCCCCCGCCCATACCGAAGTCACCGTCCGAGCGCGTGCGGCGTCGCTCCGCGCGGCAGTTCGGGCATCGCGTGGGGTCGTGGATAAGGCCCTTCTTCTCGTAGAACTCCTGCTCGCCCGCTGTGAAAACGAACTCAGCTCCACATTCCTTGCACGCCAGGGACCTGTCCTCGAACGCCACGACTCAACCTCCTCGATGCCGACCGTCGATCGTCGTTCCCAGTCCCCGTGGCTGCCTACGAGCTCTGGTTGCAAGTGCCCATGGTACGGCAGTAATCCATCGAAGCGGAACGTTATCCGGGCCGTAGTATAGCGGCTGGCATGGGAGAGTACAAGCAATACTAGCCCCCCTCCCAGTACGGGAAAAGGGGGCTGTCGAGGGGACTTCGCGGCTCGTGGAGAGCTACTGGAGCAGCTGGCTCGTGAGCTCCTCCAGCTTCTCCCCGTTGAGGGCCCCGGACCAGGCCCGGAGCACCCCGCCGTCGCGTGTCACGAAGACGGTCGTGGGCATGCCGAGCACCCGGTAGTCCTGCATGATCTGGGCCGAGACCGCCTGGCCCGCGGGGTAGGTGATGCCGATCTGCTCCAGGAACGCGATCGCCTGCTCGCTGTCACCTAGGCCCGTGAAGGGGCCGACATCGACGCCGAGCACTATGCGCCCCTGGTCCTGGTGTCGCTGCCACAGCTGCTCGAACTCGGGCATCTCCGCGCGGCACGGCGGGCAGAGGGGCGCCCAGAAGTTCACCACCACGGGGTGTCCGGCGAGCCCCGCCATCGTCACCTCGGCCGCGCCGCCAACGTGCTCCGCGTCCTGGTAGAGGGGGAAATGGAAGTCGGCTGCGGGCTTGAGGTCCGACACGGGCTTCGGCGTCGGCGTCGACGCCCCGGCGTCTGAGGGGGACGACGCGATCGGAGCGGCAGTCGCGCCGTTCGACGAACAGGCCGCCGTCAGGAGGGCGGCCGCCACGACGGCGGCCCCGAGAACCGTCAGCTTCCCTCTGATCATGCTCCACACCCTCCTGATGCTGGAACGTCCCATGGGCGAGCGGGTAGCCCCACGCGAGCGTGCCGCTCCATACAGTACGATGCAGCGGGGCGGGCTGGGGATGCTGAGCCCGAAGAAAGAGCCGAGATACTCAGTCCGGGCGAGCCAGGCGGGGGAAGTGTCCTAGTTTGAAGCAGCCTGGTTGATGAAGTAGAGAGCGGTAGTCCCGAGGCCTAGGACGGCACTCGTGCCCATCCCGGTGCCGACCTCACCAATCAGAACGAACCCTTTGACTCCCACGAACGATGGCCACCGCACCGTCGCCTGGGGCGAAGCGACATCACGCGCTGGCGGGCCGTCCCCGAACCCACAGCAGCCACTCGTTCAGCGCCGCTCGGTTGCCTTCGTCCGGCAGCGGCCACGGCCTTAGAGATTCAATGTGGGCGCGGCGCTCTTCCGCCATGGCGACCACCTCGTCGGCGGTGTACCTGCCCAGGCGTATGTCCATGAGGAAGTCCCGCTCCGGGCCGTCCTTCCACACCGCAGGCTCCCCGCCCTGAGCCATCGAGTCGGCGTCCCCCAGCGCCCGCAGCATGTGGTACGCTCACTTTGTGTTGTACTTCCCGCCCCCGGTATGAGGCCTGCCGCCGCCCTTGAACCTTGCCTCCTGACCTCTCGCGTAGCCGACGTACTGAAGCACCGCTTGGGACGAGAGAAACTGCGCGCGAATATTACGCAGCGCCGTCCACTCCGGCGTGGTCCAACACATCCTCTCGGTCCAGAGCATCTCAATCATGGACGGATTGCCCTTGATCAGGAGGCGACAGAACTTCTCTACTTCGTGGGCCTCCAGGTCGGGCTTCGAGTTGGTAACGGTCTCTGGAGGCTTGTCGAGTGACAGCACCTCGGAAGTAGGGGCGGCATACACAGCCAGGTAGTCCACGTCGCTGGCTGGAAGGCTGGTGTTGTGGCTGAACGAGCCCCAGACCTTCACGAACAGGGGCCGCTTGGGGAAGAGGCTCTTGATCTGCTCCAGGTCAAAGTCGGGCGTTAAGTCGGCCACGGTTCACCCCCAGCCACTCGCCCCCTAGAACTGCTGCAGGAAGCGCAGGTCGTTGGCGTAGAAGAGGCGGATGTCCTGGATGCCGTGCTTGAGCATGGCGATCCGCTCCGCCCCTAGGCCGAAGGCGAACCCGGTGCACTCGGCCGGGTCGTAGCCCACCATCTCCAGCACGCGCGGGTGCACCATCCCCGCGCCCATGATCTCGATCCAGCCGCTGCCCCGGCAGATGCGGCAGGCGTCCTCCGTCTCCACCCGACGCCCCGTGCCGTCGCACGCGAAGCAGTCGATCGCCATCTCGACCCCCGGCTCGACGAACGGAAAATAGTCGCACCGGAATCGCACGCGCCGCTCCGGTCCGAAGATGCCGCGAGCAAACTCGTAGAGCGTGCCTTTCAGGTTGGCGAAGGTGATCCCACGGTCCACCGCTAGGCCCTCGACCTGGTAGAAGTGCCACTCGTGGGTCGGGTCGGTGGCCTCGTAGCGGTAGCACCGGCCGGGGACTACTACTCGTACCGGAGGCTCCTGCGCCTCCATGGTACGGGCCTGCATCGGCGAGGTGTGGGTGCGCAGCAGCATGGGATGCTCGCCGTCGTCGTCGGTATAGTCGATCCACAGCGTCGCCCACATGTCGCGGGCAGGGTGGCCTTTGGGGATGTTCAGCTTCTCAAAGTTGTAGGTGTCCCACTCTACCTCGGGGCCCTCGACCACGCTGAACCCCATGGACGCGAAGGCGCTGCATATCTCCCGGACTATGCGGGTGGTCGGGTGGAGGCCGCCCCGGGGCTGGGGC
>CAYTEC010000057.1:0-3758 GCA_964436745.1 uncultured Dehalococcoidia bacterium
TTCCTGTCCAGGTCTAACATTACTCCTGGACTAGTTTTCGGGGGGCAGGCCAGGTGAGCGGAGGCTGGCTCGCGACATCGAGGCCGCCTCTTACCTAGTGGCGCTTCGGCGGCGGCTGGAGGCCAGGGGCAGGCGCCCAACCGGCTGCCGCGTCACCTCGGAGCTGCTCTGCGGCGTAGCGGGCGCGGCGCCTGTCGCCCGGGCGCTCGCCGTCCACCTCGGGCTCGAATCGCCTCCCACCCTCCGGCAGGTCGTGGGTGACCCGCTCTTCCGCGCCGTGCTCGACGGCCCCACGGACCAGGCAGCGGTCGACGCCGTCGTCGACGCCACGGGCCATTCCCCGGACCGAGCGCAGCGGGGTATTGTCAGGCTCGCGCTCGACACGCGCCTGCTCCCGCCCCCGGTTGTGGGCCGCCTGATGCTCGATCCCCTGGCGCCGGACCGCGCCGGCCCCCGCCATCTCGTCGCCGCGCTCCGGCAGCTGCCCACCCTCGAGCCTTCGCTGGAGACCCACATGGAGGATGTGGTGAGGCGAGGGGGGAGCGCGCACCGGGAGCTCGCTGAGGCCAACCTCCGGCTCGTAGTCAGCATCGCCAAGCGGTACACGGGCCGCGGTCTCTCCATGGAGGACCTGGTCCAAGAGGGGAACATGGGCCTCATGCGGGCCGGGGACCGGTTCGACCACCGCCGGGGGCACAAGTTCAGCACCTACGCTTCATGGTGGATCCGTCAGTCCATCACCAGAGCTATCTCGGACCAGTCCCGCACCATCCGCGTGCCCGTCCACATGGTGGACACCATCGCCAAGCTGCGGGGCTGTCAGCGCCGCCTGCTCCAGGAGTTTGGGCACGAGCCCTCGCCGCAGGACCTCGCCCAGGCCCTCGGGTGCACCACGGACCGCGTTCGCCAGATAATCCGCTTCTCTCAGGCGACGGCCTCGCTTGACCAGCCCGTGGGTGACGAAGGAGAATCCCGTCTCCACGACGTCGTCGAGGACGTGGCGGCTGCGCTGCCCTTCGAGGTGGCTTCCCAGCAGCTGCTGCGGGAGCAGATCGGCGAGGTCCTGTCGACGATCTCCGAGCGCGAGCGGCGCGTCGTCGAGCTGCGGTTCGGCCTGCTGGATCACCGGAGCCGCACGCTGGAGGAGGTGGCGCGCGAGTTCGGCCTCACCCGCGAGCGAATTCGCCAGATCGAGGCCCGCGCCCTCCGCCAGCTCCGCAGCCCCGAGCGGTCAGACCGCCTCCGGGACTACCTCGACTAGCGCGGCGCCCCCCGGATGAAGCCACCGCCCAGAGCCAATGGCGCTAC
Organism: uncultured Dehalococcoidia bacterium; assembly: GCA_964436745.1. Classification (GTDB taxonomy): domain Bacteria; phylum Chloroflexota; class Dehalococcoidia; order Lucifugimonadales; family UBA1127; genus CAYTEC01. The sequence continues at coordinate 1,309 of CAYTEC010000057.1, forward strand.
GACCCCACCAGCCGCCCGGCCATCACGTCCACCAGCCCCAGGTCCGTCAGCTTCAGCTCCGGGATGACCGGCAAGGCCAGGAACGAGAGCACCGAGTAGGGCGAGGCCAGCGTGCACCCCAGGCCACTGGCCGTCCGCTCCAGATCCTCGATGGCTGCCGCCACCGCTTCCAGCGGCTCGGGCGATAGCAGCCCGGCGATGGGAAGCGGCAGCGAAGCCACCACGCGCCCTCCGACCGCGCACGCCAGGCCGCCCTGGTTCGCTGCGATCTCCTGGACGACGGCGTGGATGTCCTCGTCGCTCATCCCCGCCACGACGATGTTGTGGGAATCGTGGGCGATGGATGTGCCGATGGCCCCTCGCTTCAGTCCGAAGCCTCGCACCAGCGCCACGCCGATGTTCCCCGTGGCACGGTGTCGCTCCACTACCGCCAGCTTCGCCAGGTCCCGCTTGGGGTCCGCCTCGACCGCGCCGTTGCGTCGCGGCGGCTCGGCCTCGGCCCACCGCGTCACGATCTGCCCCGGCACCACCTCAATGACCGGCGCCTTCTGGTCGCTTCCGCGCATCGCCAGCTTCTCAACGGGGAAGGGGGCCACGTTCATGGTCCGCGTGATCCACTCCGGGACCTTCGCCGTCGAACGGAACGTGGGGCGTCCCCGCGTCGCCACGCGGCGGCCGCGGTAGTACACATCCCCCACCTGGAACGCCTCCAGGTCGTCCAGCACGATGAGGTGGGCCCAGTATCCGGGCGCCACTGCCCCGTACCCCTCAAGGCCGAAGTAGCGGGCCGGGTTCAGGGAAGCCATGGTCACCGCCCGCACCGGGTCCAGCCCCAGCCGGATCGCCTTTCTCACCACCGCGTCGACGTCCCCGTCTCGGGACAGGTCCAGGGCGTTGCGGTCGTCCACCACAAGCATGCACCGGTGGTAGGTCTGGTCCGTCACCAGCGGCAGGAGGTCCTCCAGGTTCTTCTCGGCGGACCCCTCCCGGATCATAAGGTGCATCCCGCGCCGCAGCTTCTCGCGGCCCTCCTCCTCCTCGGTCGTCTCGTGGTCGGAGCCGATGAGCGGACAGAGGTAGGCGTTCAGGTCGCGGCCGCGGACCCGTGGGGCGTGGCCGTCCCGAACGCGGCCGCCCACCACTCGCAGCTTCTCCAACGCCTCCCCTTCGCCCTGAATGACCGCCGGGAAGTTCATCACCTCGCCCAGGCCCAGCACGCCCCCCCAACGAAGCGCCCGCTGGATGTCCGCTGGCCCCAGCCGGGCTCCCGATGTCTCCAGGTCAGTGGCGGGCACGCATGACGGCGCCATGAAGAAGAGGTCCAGCGGCAGCCGGCGACCGCGGTCCATCACGTACCGCATCCCCCGCAGCCCGCAGACGTTCGTCACCTCGTGCAAGTCCGTCACGGCCGCCACGGTCCCGTGGGGCGCCACGGCCCGCGCGTACTGCTCCACGCTCAGCATCGACGACTCGATGTGTACGTGGCCGTCGATCAGCCCCGGCGCCAGGTAGCGGCCCCCCAGGTCTTCGACGCGGCGACCCTCCGTGTAGTCGCCGACCCCCGCCACGCGGCCCTCCGCCACCGCCACGCTCCCTTCCTCAACCTCCCCCGTAAAGGTGTTGACGATGCGAGCGTTGGTGAAGACCAGGTCCGCGGGGGCGTCGCCGCGGGCCACTGCGATGAGGCGTTTCATGTCCATGCCGTCACTCCCGCTCCACGGCGTATATGTCTGGAAGCTGCCGATGCCTCCCGTCCAGGTCCAGGCCGTAGCCCACCAGGAACCGGTCTGGGACGGTCAGCCCCAGGTAGTCGATACGGACAGGGACCCGGCGACGCTCCGGCTTGTCCAGCAGGGCACACACGCGCAGCGAGGCCGGGCGCGAGCGGCCCAGGTGGCGTAGCGCGGCCCGTGTCGTCAGCCCCGTGTCCACCATGTCCTCGACCATGACGACGTGCCGTCCCGAGATTGCTTCCCGGGGCAGGCCCGCCGCCACCCGGGGCCGACCCGAGGTCTGCGTCCCCTCTTCGTAGCTCGTGATGCGCATGAAATCGATGCCGACCGGCGTCCGCACCTGGCGGACCAGGTCCGCCAGGAAGATGAAGGCGCCGCGCAGCACGCCCACCAGTAGGGGCTCCAGACCCGCATAGTCCCGGTCGAGCTCGGCCGCCAGGCGGCGCACGGCCTCCTCGATCTCCCGGCGGCTCAGCAGCCGCTCCAGCCTGTCCTCCGCGGTGGTGTCTGTCACAGCGCCCCATTATACCGGGGGCGGGTGATGCGGCGCGAGGCAATGCCGCTGAGGGGCCGCCGCCCCTCCCCAGTGTGGGTGCAGGGCACGCCCTGCCGGGCGGGCTGCCAACCCTCCCCCAAGTGTGGGTGCAGGGCACGCCCTGCCGGGTAGGCTGCCAACCCTCCCTCAAGTGTGGGTGCAGAGCACGCCCTGCCGGGCGG
>CAYTEC010000057.1:3858-12366 GCA_964436745.1 uncultured Dehalococcoidia bacterium
GGTAGGCTGCCAACCCTCCCTCAAGTGTGGGTGCAGAGCACGCCCTGCCGGGCGGCCTGCCGACCCTCCCCCAAGTGTGGGTGCAGGGCACGCCCTGCCGGGCGGGCTGCCAACTCTCCCTCAGTGTGGGTGCAGGGCACGCCCTGCCGGGCGGCCTGCCGACCCTCCCCCAAGTGTGGGTGCAGGGCACGCCCTGCCTAGGAGGGGGCTAGGGTCCGGACAAGCCAGCCGCGGAGCAAAGCGCGTAGCTCGTCCTTGCACTGGCGGAGCTCGTGGGTGGCGCCGGGGTAGAGCACCAATTCCTTCGGCTCTCTGGCCCACTCGTGAATGAGCTCGGAGCAGTGCGGGGGAAGGTGGCGGTCCGCCTCGCCGTGGACCAAGAGCAGCGGTCGTGGGGACACCAGAGCCGCGCCCTGTGCCCCGGCGGTCTGGCTCGAGAGCGTCACGACGGCCTTGACCTCGGCGCTGAGCGGCGCTGCGCTGATCACCACCGCCCCGCCGAACGAGTGGCCCACCAGAGCCACCGGCCCGCACCCGAGGCTCGACAGGAACGCGACCCCGGCCAGCGTGTCGACTACCGACTCCTCGAGGTTCCCCGGCCGTCGGTAGTCCACGCGCAACGACGCCACGCCATCACCGACAAGGTCCTCCGCCAGCAAGGGGAAGATGCCGTCCGCTGGCCCGTCCAGCCCACCCCACGCCCCGTAGACCCACACCACCCCGCCGACGGGCCGCTCGACTTGGTGGAGGGCCACGCTGATGTCGCCAAGGTCCGTGTGGAGAGTGAGCGGCTCGCCCGCCTCGCCCTCCCTGGACCGGTCCGCGCTGTGCCCCGTCACCCTCACTGCCAAGCCCGTGCCGCCTCGTATCCTACAGCGGCAGCCAGACCGTGCGGCCGCTCCGGGCGCTCCGCGCGACGGCTTCCGTGAACTCCATGTACTGCACGCCCGCCTCGAACGTGGTGTGCGTCACCGGCTCGATGCCTCGGATGGCGTTGATGAACTCTTCCTCCACCCTCCACGAGGACTTCTTCGCTTCGGGGATAGCGATGTCGGTCAGTCCCTCGTCTCCCCTGCGCCCGCCGGAGAGCGCCCCTGTGGTCGTGTCCAGCCTCAGCGTCCCCTGGCTGCCGTACAGCCAAATCTCGCCGCCGGGGGCCAGCCCCGTCACCGCGCTGAACCGCATGTGGGCCTGGGCCCCGCACGCCATCTCGCAAAGCACGTCCACGTGGTCCGGGACGCCTACCGCGCGGGCCACCCCATCGGCGCCCCGACGCCGCTTCACTACCGTCTTCGTCATGGCCATGACGGATGTGGCCGGGCCAATCCACCGCATGAGCGTCTCGTACCAGATACCCATGAACATGATGTTGAAGCCGCTCAGGTTCGCGTCCTGCCGCCACGTGAGGGGGGCGTCCGCGTCCGCGAAACCGCGTTGCGTCACGCGCATCTCCACCGCCACGAGGTCGCCCAGGTAGCCTTCACTGATCATGTCCTGGACCGTGCGGTCCACGGGCAGGGTGAAGGGCGCCGGGACCACCTGGGCCACCAGGTGAGGCGCCGCGCGAGAGGCGTCCAGCATCGCGCGCGCCTCGTCCGCGCTCGCGGACATCCGTGCCTCGGTGAGCACGTGCTTGTCGTTCTCCAGGGCCGCGAGGGTGATCGACGCGTGCATGTTGGGCCACGTGCCGATGCAGACGGCGTCCGTGTCGTCGGACTCGACTAGGTCAAGCCAGTTGTCGTACACCGTCGGGATGCCGAATTCTGCCGCCGCGCGTTCGCCCGATTCGCGGCTGCGGTTGCAGACGCTCACGATCTCTACCCCCGGAATCGCCTGGAACCCCGGTACGTGCCGCGCCCGCACGTTCCTGCCCGCTCCCACGATCCCGATCCTGATCCGTTCCGTGCTCATTCTGGCGAATCCTTTCTGGCCGCATGGCAGCCACCGGCCACCGCGGCTACGTGCCTTCGGCTCCTTCTCGTAGATACGCGTCCGAGCCGTCCAGCCAGTCCGCGCGGATCGGGCTGAAGGCGTCGATCTCGTCCGTCTCTTCCAAGGCCTCCGCGCTATGCTCGGCGTTCGATGGGATGTTGAGGGTCTCGCCCTGCCGCACGATGACCTCTTCCCCGTCGACGATGAACCGGAGCGATCCAGCTATGACATGGGTGATCTGCTCGCTGTCATGGCGATGGGCGGGCACAATGGCTCCTTTGGGGAAGCGGAGGCGGCCCAGCATCACCTTCTCTCCGGTGACGATGCGCCGCCGGATTCCTTGGATCAGTCGGTCCTCCGGCATTTCGTCCCACGCGACCGATTTCATGGCGATCCCCTCCCTCACGGCCCGGCTCCCGGCCAGCCTCAGGAGACCATATCACCGCCCGAGGCGCGTGTCACTCCAATCACCGCGGGGCGATCCGGCGCGGCGCCTTGGTGGCTGGTGGGGCGATGGCAAGCATGCCGTAGCCGTTTCCGTACCCAGTCCTGGGCAGGAAGCGAGGGGTCTGCTATTCGAGGGAAGTTCCCGTCCCTCACCGATTCGGCGAGGAATCGCTAATCGAGCTTCGGCCCGCGCGAGCTACGGGCGCTCCGGGGCCCACCCCGGGAGTTAGCGGTCCTTGAGTGCCGCCGCCCGCACCGATCCCGGTCCGCCCTCGCGGCTGGATTGCTCCGCCCAAGCGAGGATGTTGGAGGGGTACCCGTCGCCCCGACGCGGCGAGTACCGGCGTCTACCTGTCCTTCCCCTTGCCGCCGCCACCGCCCTCGTCCGCTGGAGGATCGCTGTCCCCCTCGTCTTCCACCGGGTCTTCGGGTGGGGGGTCCTTCCTCTTGTCGCCGTCACTGCCCTTGTCGTTGTCGTTGCCCTTGTCGCTGTCGTTGCCTTTGTCGCCGTCACTGCCCTTGTCGCCGTCCTTGCCCGTGTCGTCGGGCTTGCCCCGGTCAGATTCCTCTATCTCCCCCTTGGCCTTGCCCAGGGCACGATCAGCCTTGTCCTTCTGGCCCTGCGCGCGTTGGCGGCCGTCTTCTCCAGCCGCTCTTCCCGCCGCTGCTCCTTCTCCTGAATGCGCTCGGCGACCTTCTCGGCCCGCTCCTCGTCCTTCTCCGCGAGCTTGGCCTCCAGGCGCTCCAGCCGCTCGGTCACGCGGTCCGCCTTCTGCATCCCGCGGACCTTGGGCTCGGCGTCGGCATCGGTGCACTGGACGAGGAGCACCACGTCCGTGCCGTCCTCGATGTCCTCGGTGACGGTGGTGAGCTGCTCGCCCCCCGTGTCGCTGCCGGTGGCCGCGTCTCCACCGGTGGCATCGCCCGTGGAGGTTGAGGCGCTCTCATCCGTTCCCGTGCTGCCCTCAGTCCCCGCCTCTCCATCGACGGTAGTTGGCTCACCTTCCTCAGGGACGACGACTTGGACCTCTCCCTCGCCCTCGACTTCCAGGGTCTCGACCTCACCGTTCTCGTCCAAGACCTCGACGGTTCCATCTTCCTGGGTGGTCAACACTGCGGGCTCGTGGGTCCGCGTGGAGTCGTTGTGAACGGACTTCAGCTTGACGAGGTTGCCCGACTGCAGCGGCTCCTCCGTGGACTCGCCGTCCTCCGTGGCGCCGCCCTCGGTCCCGTCAGCGCCCTCTCTGGTCGTGGAGTCGACGCCCTCCTCAGCGGCAGCGCTCTCTTCGGCGGAAACCTCCTTCTCCATGAGACCCGCTACGCGGCTCCCGATCATGTCCTCGGTGAGCTCGACGTCCTCAGGGACCGTCATCTCCACGGTCCCAAACTTCATCTCGATGAGGATCGTGCCGGTTTCAGCATCGACGGCCACGATGTCGCCCACCACGCCGCGCCGCTTCATCTGACCAGGAGGCACGGGCTTGTCCGATGGACGGCCGGGCTCCCGATCGCAGGATGTGGCGGCGGCCGGGCGCGGCATGGTGGTCGCCGCTACCGGGATGACGCTGGCGACGGCCAAGAGACCGACGACCATGAGGGGAACGGCTGTCCTGACGATGCCTCTCATGTTGACCATGGCTGTTCTCCGTTACGGTGAGTAGATGACGACCAGCACTTCCGACTGCTCCTCGCCGGTGCCGACGCTGACAACGACCTCGATGATGTTCGGGCCTTCTTCAAGCACAATCGGCACCCAGAACCGACCATCCTCGTCCACCTCGGCGAAGACATCGTTGACGCTGACGACCGCGTCGATCCTGGTGCGGCCGATCACGGTCAGCCCCTGATCCGCTACTATCGTCTCCCGGCTCTCGGGGGACTCGATGATCAGGTAGAATTCGACCAGGGGGTCTGGCGTGGGCGTGGCGGTCGGCGTTTCCGTCTCTGCAGGCTCCGCCGTGGCCTCAGGCTTGCCCGGCGTCTCCGAAGGCTGCTGACCCGCTGGCGCCGGGGAGGGCGTCGGCGCCGGCACGGCTTCCTGCTGCGACGCCTCTCCGATGACCGTGGCCTGGTCGGAGGGCTGTCCACCTGGGCGCACCAGGAGCTTGACCGTCGGCTTCAGCAGCGGGTTTCCGCTGCCACGCAGGACGACGGACCGCTCGGCATCGAAGTCCAGCGTCAGGACCGTCGTTTCGCCGGCTGGATGTGGGACAGGACCGGCAGCTACAACCTGCCATTCTCGATCTTCGCCGTCGTGCTCGCCCTGGCAGGGCTTCTCATGCTCCTGGCGAATCCCCCGCGCCCCCTTGTGAAGCGGGCCGCTGAAGGGCGTTCTGCCACTCCGCTCGTCCCCCCGTGACCTCGGTCGGCCAGGCGGGCTCCAGGGGGAGCGGAGGCGTCCGGCCGGTCACGCCCTGCTCCTCCAGCCCGGCAAGCTTGTCGGACCTCAGGCCCAGGAGCCGCTCGGGGACCGAGTGGCGGTGTTCGCGACGCATGGCGCGGGCATCCGATACGCAACGGAGCTTCTGACAGAACCGATCCTCCGTTCGAGGCCGTCATGGGAGCGTTGGGTATCCGGAAAGCGACGGATCTCACGGCCATCGTCGGTCGCCACGGTATGATAGGCTGTGCCCGCAAAGCCTTGGACGTGCGGCCGCAGGCGTCTCTGCTACCTGTCCAGGGCCACCCCGGCGCGTTCACGATCCATCCCCGTCTTCTCCAGGGAGGCCGTAGCAGTGGACAAGGTGCTCTCGACCTTCGCCGAGGCAGTGGCCGACATTCCCGACGGTGCGGTCATCATGATGGACGGCTTTGGAGGGCCAGGCGGCATGCCGCAGCGGCTCATCCTGGCGCTCCACGATCGTGGGGTCAGAGACCTGACCATCATCAGCAACACGGCTGGGTTGCCCGGCTTCGGCGCTGTCGGAGGGGAGCAGGTGGTCACCCACGGCATCCTCATAGAGAGCGGCCAGGTGAGCAAGGTCGTCGCCTCCTTCCCTGTGTCCCCATCGCCTTCCCGTCCCAACGCCTTTGAACTGGCGTACCGCGAGGGGAAGGTGGCGCTGGAGCTCGTGCCTCAGGGCACTCTGGCCGAGCGCATCCGCGCCGGAGGCGCGGGCATTCCAGCGTTCTTCACGCCCACAGGCGCCGGAACCTCCGTGGCCCAGGGCAAGGAGACCCGGACGTTCGGAGCGCGGGAGTACGTGCTGGAGTACGCTCTGAAAGCCGACTATGCGTTCGTTCGAGCCAGCAAGGCGGATCGCCTCGGCAACCTCACCTACGCGGGGACTTCCCGCAACTTCAACGTCGTCATGGCGACCGCCGCCAGCGTGACAATCGCGGAGGTGGATGAAATCGTGGAGCCCGGCGACCTGCCCCCCGATACGGTCGCGACGCCCGCGATCTACGTCGACCGGATCGTGCGGAGGTAGGCCGATGACCGGTCCGCGCCTGGCCAGAGAGGTCATTGCCATGCGGGTGGCCAAGGAGCTGCCCGACGGCGCCTGCGTGAACTTGGGGATCGGCATCCCCACCCTGGTGTCGCAGTTCATGCCCGAGGGTAGAGCAGTCGTCTACCACAGCGAGAGCGGCGTGCTCAACTACGGTCCCCTGGCGGGTGAGGGAGAGGAGGACATCGACCTCATCAACGCCGGCGGTCAGTTCCTGGCCCCGTCGCCCGGGATGGCCTTCTTCCATTCGGCCGATGCGTTCGCCATGATCCGAGGGGGGCACATCGACGTGGCGGTCCTTGGGGCGTTTCAGGTCTCGGAGCGGGGCGATCTGGCGAACTGGATGCTCCCTTCTCGCGGAGTCGGCAACATCGGTGGCGCGATGGACCTTGCGGCCGGGGCAAAACGAGTCATCGTGGCGATGGAGCACGGCGACCCGCAGGGTCATCCCAAGATCGTGCGGGAGTGCTCCTACCCTCTGACCGGACCAGCGTGCGTTGACCTGATAGTAACCGATGTCGCCGTGATCGCAGTGACGCCTCGTGGGCTGCTGCTCAGGGAGGTGGCCCCCGGTTGGACGCCTCAAGAGGTGCAGGCCATCACCGAGCCTCGATTGGCAGTGTCTCCGGACGTGAGGGAGTTCGAGCTGTAGCGCGGCGGAGACGCCCGGAGCTGTACGGATCGCGACGGCTCAGGACGCTCCGGACGAGCCACCGAGCACCCCGGCATCTGGGAGCACGGAACGACGGCAGCTGCCGTCGCTTCCCCCGCCTCACATGACGCCACCCAGGGCTCACCCGTCCCTGGGAGACCTTCGGTCCTCGAACCGGGTATGCACGTCTAGCAGCACGGTCTTGCCGTCCGCGTTCAGCTCTCGTGCTCTCTTGAGGGCGGGCGCTATCTCCTCCGGCGCGGTGACGGTGACGCCGACGGCCCCCATGCCCTCCGCGATCATGGCGTAGTCCCCGTACATGTGCGAGACGCCGTACACCTCGCGGGCCGTGGGAAACCCGCCGGGGTAGGTGGCCATGCCCCCGTTGTTCAGCACCACGGTCGTGATGGGCACGCCCGCCCGGATCGAGGTCTCGATGTCCAGGCCCGACATGCCGAAGGCGGCGTCGCCCATGATGTTGAGACAGAACCGCTCTGGATAGGCAAGCTTGGCCCCGATCATGAGGGGAATCCCGTACCCCAGATGGGTCGATTTGCCCCACCCGATGTAGCTGTGCGGCGTCGTCGCCGTGAAGAATGGCATCGTCATGTCCCGTGGGGCGCCGGCGTCATGAGTGACGATGCTGTTCTCCAGGTCCAGGCACTGGTTCAGCTCCCAGATCACCCGGTACGGGTTGATCGGCGAGGTGTCGTCGGTGAGAAGCGGCATCCACGATTCCAGCCACCCTTCCTTGACCTTGGACACCTGGGCGGGCACGCCGGTTCCACCCCTGCGGCCGTTGTCGCCAAGCTGCGTCTTGACCTCAGCGATCATCGCCTGCATGGTGGCCTTCGCGTCGCCGGGCAGCGCGATATCGACCGCGAAATCCTTGTTGATGTCCTCCAGGCTGCCAACGTTGTGGATGATGACCTTGCCAGGTGGGATGGGCTGTCCGTAGGGGGTCTTGGTCATGCTCGAGCCGACTGCGAACAGGACGTCGGACTCCTGTAGCCACTGCCGGGCGGCCAGCGTGGTCGATCCGCTGCCCCCGCCCAGGGCCAGCGGGTGGCGCTCGTTCATGGCGGACTTGCCCGGCATCGTCGTGTAAACTGGGATCTCCGTGAGCTCCGCCAGCTCTCTGAGCTCCGCCGTCGCGTCCGCCAGCAGAACGCCCATCCCCGCCCATATGACCGGCCGCTCGGCTCTCAGCAGCGCGCCCACCGCGGCCTTGATATCGGACGCGGACGGCGCCTGGATGGAGACCTTGGGAGACTGGTAGGGGATAGCGTCCTCGGGGACCTCCTGGCTACAGACGTCCGAGGGCATCTCCACCACCACCGGGCCTGGGCGGCCGTTGCGGAGCGCGTGGAAGGCCCTTCGCATCACGTCGCCGACCTGATCGGGGCGGGCGATCATCTCCACCTGCCGCGCAATGTTCTGGTAGGTGTTGAACGCTGAGAAGTTGGGCCTGACCGCGGCGCGGTCCAGGGTCACCCCGCCCGGCAGCACCAGTATGGGCACGTTGTCGGCGAACGCCTGGCTGATGCCGCCCATCGAGTTCTCGGCCCCCGCCTGACTCTGCATGGCGACGACGCCGAATTGCCCGCGGTCGCTCATTCTGCTGAAGCCATCGGCGGCCATCACCGCGCCCCGTTCGTGGCGGAACGCTATCGGCCGAATGCCCTCCTTGGCGACCGCCTCGATGAGTGGGTTGGACGGGAAGCACGCCATCCACTCCACGCCCTCCGACTTCAGGATCCGCGCGATCGTGTCAGTGACGTTCACGGCTCCCTACCTCCCGCGACAATATCGTCGGTCACCCTGAGGCCCGTCAGCGCTCAGTAGCGGTGGAGCACCCACCGGGCTTCGCTCGCCTCGTCGCCCCGCGGCTGCCCTCTCCGGCCCCCGTCAGAACCTACTGGCCCTTGAAGCTGGGCTGGCGTCGCTCCAGGAAGGCCGCTCGCGCCTCCCCCGCGTCCTCCGAGCTGGCCAGGATGCCCGAGGCGTTCGAAGTCAGCACCATCGTCG
>CAYTEC010000058.1:0-12228 GCA_964436745.1 uncultured Dehalococcoidia bacterium
CAGTCCTTGCCGGACTAACATAGCGTCTGGTACAACCATTGGGGGCAGGTCAGCTGAGCAGTAGTCACCCGAGATCGAGCTTCCTGTCTTCATACGTCCGAGACGACATGGATCGGAGTGTCACGTAGGAACACCCGGGGGCGCAGACGGATGGTGTTATCGCCCGTTCGTATTTTGGCACCTTGGTGCACCGAAAGGCAAAACGTTCTAGGGTTCAGCAAGCAGGGTGCCCAGCGCCACTGGCGGCAGACACACTGCGAAGGACCTCGCCAGTGGTGCGGCGCTCATCTGCGTGACCCAACGGACGGAGACACATCCACGACCGCGCTCGGGGCGACAGCAGGCTGGCTGTGAGCCGCGCGGCCCGGTGCTCGAATCGCTCCCTCTACTCGTCTTTGAAGTTGGGCCGGCGCTTCTCTGCGAAGGCCCTGAGTCCTTCCAGGCCGTCGCTCATGCCGCGCAGGTTCTGCTCAAGACTGGATCCCAGCGCCAGAGCATCGGGCGGCGTCATGTAGTAGCCTCGGTAGAGCATCTGCTTGACGTTGCGCACCGACCGGGGAGCCAGATCCACCATCCGCACCGCCCACTGCATCGCTGTCTCCATCAGCTTGTCGCCAGGGACCACCTGATTGACGAAGCCGACCTCACGTGCCCGCTGCGCATCCATCTGGCCGTCGCCCCAGAGGCAGAACTCAAGGGCCTGTCCCAGTCCCATGATTCGCGTGAGGGGGGCCATCAGACCCCCACCCCCCTGGCCCCAACGGGTCTCCGCCACGCCGAATCGAGCATGCTCGGCGGCGATACGAATATCGCAGTTCATAGCGATGAGAAACCCCCCAGCGATGGCAAAGCCATTGACGGCAGCAATGACCGGCTTCCACAGGTTCAGGGTCTCCGCAACTGGCGCCCCCACTGGGGCAATCGGTAACGCCTGAGAAGCAGGCTGCGAACCGCCATCTCCACTGGCGGCCTGCTCCCGCGCCTCGCGCATTTCCTTGAGGTCCATACCCGTGTTGAACGCCCGGTCGCCCGAGCCAGTGAGGATTGCCACCCGGGCGTTCCGGTCGTCCCGGAAGGCTTGCCAGGTCTTGGTCAGCTCCAGAGCCATGCCGCCACCGATGGAGTTCATCCGGTCGGGACGGTTCATGGTGACGATCCAGATGCGATTGTCTTCCTTCTTGTCCAGCAGGACCACGGGCTCAGACATGGGCAGCCTCCCCTGGCGATCGGCGAGATTATTCCGTTACCGCTGGCCTGAGGCTTCAGGCGCAGCCGGAGCGAGTTGGCGACAGCATATGCGCGCTATTCCGTGCCCGTCAACGGCAGACAGCGCCCGAGCCGACGCCGGGCCCGCCGCTTGGCCAGGAGACATGACCTCTAACGCCCTGCGGCCACCATCGCCTGACTCATCGCTCCCGCCAACTGCTGCGCCCACCATCGCCTGACTCATCGCTCCCGCCAACTGCTGCGCCCACGCCCCATCCTTCGTCTCCGTGCGCCAAACCTCGCCCGACGACATCCTGACCGTGATCTGATACCTACCCCTTACCAGGATGGCCCACACCGACCCACCAATAGCGAACACCAGCCCCACGGCCGCAAACGGCGACGCTTCGACATAGTACGCCGCCGCGGTGATCATCACTCCCATCACCGCAAGGACAACTGCCCAAGCACGCTCCGGCGCCTGTTTCTTGGTCTCGACCGAGGTGACTTGCGCTATCGCGAAGACCTGGCCTGGGACAATGAGCCTGGCGTGAGTAACTTGGACTCGCCTGTCGCTGAAGTAGACTTGCTCCTCCATTCGACCCTCCTGGTGCGTCGCATTGGACCGGCGCATCGTAGGGCGCTGGAGGGCATACGAGGACCCCCCTGGCACGACGGGGCGGAGGGACAGGGCCAGGGAGCTGAGATCAGTCCGCGAACCATCTTGACAACCCGAACGGGCGTTCTGTTATGATGATCCTCCAACACTCAGCACGGAGGACATCATGAGAATCCCGAACCTGGCCCTGAGAGCGTACACGAGCGAGGAGCTCGTCGAGGAACTGAAGGCGCGACCGGTGACCGAACGACAGGTGCCGGGCATGACCATCGAGGACGCCCTGGATCTCCTCGAAGAGGCGGGGGTGCCTGAGGACACGCTGGCCGCCGTGGATGAGTGGCGGACGCTGCCGGTGGCAGACGAGGGACGGCTGGATGCGTGGTTGGCTCTCTGCAGCGCCGCAGCCTAGGGCGCCGATCCGAGCTTGGGCAACGACCGGAAGCCACCTCCGCCGACCGACTGAGGTCCCGTGGGCGGCTGGCATCAGAGTGCGGCTCGTCGGGCGGTCTTCTCCAGCATATGCGGAACCAGCGCTGCCTCCGCACTCCTATCGAAGGCAAGCCGGCAGAGGCTAAGGGCGGATGAACCTGATGCAGAGGGGGTAGCGGTACGGCTCGCCGTTGCTGGCGCGGACCGTCGCAATGATGACGACGACGAGGTTGAAGACGAACACGATGGGCAGCAGAACGATGCCGACGACGAGGAGCACCATGAGTGCGGAGGCGATGAGATAGATGGTGGCCGAGATCTGCCAGTTGAGGGCTTCCATGCCGTGGTCGTTGATGAACGGGGACTGCTCGCGCTTCAAGAGCCAGACGAGGAGCGGGCCGAAGATGTTCGCAAATGGTATTAGGACCCCCGCGAAGCTGCTCAGATGGCAGAGCATGGCCATGTTCCGCAAGTCCATAGGGAGCGGCGTGCCGACTGCGGACCCGTTCGGGTCCGAGGGTGCGGTGCTGCCATCCGAAGGCTCGGAGAAGGTGCCTCCCTCAGTCACGGCTGTCCCGCAGCTCGGGCAGAACCGCGTCTCCTCGGCCAGCTCTTGTCCGCACCGGCTGCACTGGGCCATTACGTCCTCCGCCGCGCCCTCCATCAGGCGCCCTGGCTGTTGGTCCGGATGCTCATGCTGCTCACCGGCGTATCTCCTGGGAAGCCGCCAGCCGGCTCAAGTCCACCGAGTCGCCCGGCTGGACGGGGGGCCATGTTGTCAACGAGCCCAATCGAAGACCGGGCTCCGGTTGTCGCGGGCTTGCTGGAGCGCCGCCTGGACGTCTCCCTCAAGCGACCGAAGGAAGGCATCGGTTCTGCTCAGGAGCTCGATAACGGGGTCCGTCTCCTCGTAGGAACGGCTCTTGGCCAAGATAGGCCTCTTGAACACTGCCCTGGTCACCGATGCGATCATGTCGCCCCTCCTGCCGGATGGTTCTGCACCTCGGTCTGATTCGGGCCGGGGTCCATCCTCGTGTGGTGCAGGACCGGCTGGGCCACGCCTCCGCTGCCTTTACAATGCAGGTCTACGGCCATGTGGCGGCGGGGCTCCAGACTGAGGCGGCTCAGGCGTTTGCGGACCTCATGGCGGGATCGGGCAAGTAGCCCGCTGACCGCGGTCAGAGAGGACAGAATGAACGAAGGGCTGTGGCTAGGTATTGCAGGGCTCGCCGGCGGCCTTGCCATGACGGTCATTGGGAATTTCTGGGCCGACAAGCGGAACAAGGCACAGTGGGAACGGGAAGACAAGGTGCGGCGGGGAGAGCGAACACGCGCGGAGCGGCTCGGCTATCTCGGAATCGTGGAGGAGTACCTTACGCTATTGGAAGAGACCGTCTCGGCGGTAGCCTTCGCTGACGATCTCGGAGCCTACTTGAGGAACAGTCGAGCCTCGTTGGTTGGCCGCTCCTCGGTCGCCCGATCTCATTTCACAGCTCTTGAGCCTTCAGAGGCCGCGGTACATGAATTCGAGGCCGTGCGAAACAGGGCGAATGAGTTGTTGGCCAAGGCTCAGGCCGGAGACCAGGGAGTTGCGCGTCGCAAGATTCGCTCGTTGACGGACGCAACGGCTCGCCTCCGCACTCACGTCTTGGCGATGCGCACCGGGGAGTCGTGATCCCACTCGTGAGCAATTGGTGAGCAGGCTTGTCATAACAAGAGGCCCCGGAACTGGCCGGGGCCTCTTGTTCGTATCTGGAAGGTGGTGGGCCGTCAGGGATTCGAACCCTGGACCCTCGGATTAAAAGTCCGGTGCTCTGCCAAGCTGAGCTAACGGCCCATCGCATTGTAGCAGACACAAGAGCCACGGGTCACGAGCGCAGATAGGACACAGATGCGGATCAGGAATGCGCGAAACGTATGGAAAGCGACCGAAGCGCGAATGAGCTACCGGGTGTCTCGCCGGCAGACCGTGGCGACAAGCCTATGGCGCGGCCGGGCCGTCGGTTCCTGTCAGGGAGCGCCATTGGTCCAGCGGCCAGTAGCTGAACCACGCCTTCCCTACAATGTTCTCCCACGGCACCGCTCCAAATCCCCGGGAATCCTCGCTCACTGGTCGGTTGTCGCCCAGCACGAACACGCTCTCCTCGGGGACCTCGAAAGAATCGAGATTGTACCGGTCCTGGTGGGTGATGTACGGCTCTCCGACCGCCAGGCCGTCGATGTGGACCACGCCGCGGTTCATCGCGACCACGTCTCCCGGCACGCCGATGACGCGCTTGACGTAATCCGGCCCCACGGTGTTCGGCGGTCGGAAGACGATGACGTCTCCACGTTCCGGCCCGTGGAACGCGAACGCCGGCTCTGAGCGCTCGGCGTCGTCCTTGGCAAGGAGGCGTCCGCCGATGCCTGTCGGGAGGCGGAGGTAGACCAGCTTGTTCACCAGGAGGTGTTGGCTGTCGTCCAGGGTGGGCTGCATGCTGTAGCCCTCGACGCGGAAGTTCTGGACGCTGGCCTGGAGCACCAGGAACACGGCTAGGGCGACGAGGATCGTTTCGAAGGTTTCGCGAATGGTTGCCCTGGTCATGGTCGTTCCCCACTGCGCGTCCGACCCGGCTGGGGCTCCCGCGGGCGCCGTGCCATCCATCTGCGTGGCGTCATTCCAGTATATAGGCAGCCTGCCGTGTTCGCCACAATCTACCCAGTTGCATTCTGTGTTATAATGCGGCAACGACTTGGCAGGATGGCCATGGACGAAGACACGCTTCTGCGGGCCAGTAAAAGCGGCGACGCAGACGCCTTCAATGTTCTGGTGCAACAGTACCAGACCCCAATATACAACCTGACGCTGCGGATGGTTGGGGACGCGGCGGCAGCCGAGGATCTCGCGCAAGACGCGTTCATCTCGGCTTACCGCAACCTCCACCGCTTCGCCGCCGGGAACTTCAGGGCCTGGCTCTTCCGCATTGCCGCCAACGCTGCCCGGGACTACCTGCGCTCGCCGCGCGTGCGCCGCAACGTCTCCCTGGACGTGCTCGCCGAAAGCCCAGACTTCTCCCTTCAAAGCTCCTCCGAGTCCCCGGAAGGCTACGCGTTGAGGCGTGAGCTTGGAGGGGTGATCCAGGACGCCCTCAAGTCGCTTCCCCAGGACCAGCGGCTGGCCCTCGTGCTGGTGGACCTCCAGGGTTTGAGTTACGAGGAGGCTGCCCAGGTCCTCAAGACGCCCGTCGGCACTATCAAGTCGCGCCTGAGCCGAGGGCGGGAGGCGATGCGAGGTTTCCTCGCCGGTCAGCGGGAACTTCTTCCCAGTCAGTTCCGTTGAGTAGTTGACGGGGGTGGTTGGAATGAAACTGTTCTTTGGAATCCGGACGGAAGGCCACATGTCCCACGAGCATCTCTCCGCGTACGTGGATGGGGAGCTCCGCGGGGCTGACCTGCGACGGTTGGAGAAGCATCTGCTCGCGTGCGAGCGTTGCGTCGATGACCTGGAGGGGCTGCGGGAAACGGTTTCCGCTCTGCGGGCCGTGCCTCTGGTTCCCGCGCCTAGGACCTTCTCGGTGCCTCGGGCGATGGTCCCCGACAGGGCGTGGCGACCCGCTACTGCGTGGGGGATCCAGGCCGTTGGTGTCGCCGCCGTGGTTGCCCTCGCGGTCGTCGTGACAGGGGCGCTCACCGGGTCCTTCGGCGTAGGTGGCCCTCAAGCGCCTGTCCAGGTCGGCATGGCCGAGCCCGCGCCCTTGATCTCATCCGTTGGCCAGCCCGACCCGGAGGCTGCGGTCCCCGTGGGCGAGCAGTCGCTGCCTCCCGCGGAAGCCATCGTCACGGATGTTCCTGGGGATCGGTCATTCGCTTGGGCGCTACCATCGCTTGGTCTGGCGGCCGTGGCGGGGATTCTGGTCACCATCGTCGTGCGGCGCCGTCAGAGCGCTCTTCGCTAGACTCGGGAACCGAATACCTCCGGTCCGCGTCCTCTTCCGGTGAAGGGGATTCGCCCCACAGCAGATCGGACTAGGAGGTTTCCAATGCGATACTCTCGGCGGTTCCTGGCTCTCCTCTCCCTGGTGGCGTTGCTCGCGCTGGCCGCGGCATGCGCCTCTGACGCGACACCTCTCGCTGCCACTCCCTCCAACGTGTCTTCCGGCGCCTCGGTGACCGGCTCCCCCGCGACTGGCGTGGCGGTGGGCACCCCGTCGATCGGCGGCCTGACCGAGGCGTCCTTCAGAGCTGACTCGAGCTTGCAGCAGCTCCTTTCCTCGGCGGGGACGGCGTCGCTTCCACAGGGCATCTGGGTGTCCGGCAGAGGGGCGGTGACCGCGGAGCCTGACATCGCCATTCTGACAGTGGGAGTCGAGGCGCGCGCCGACACGGTCGCGGAGGCTCGCAGTCAGGCCGCGGTTGCCATGGCGGCCGTCATCGACAGCCTCAAGTCCAGCGGCGTCGCCGATAAGGACATCCAGACCGTCTCGTTCAGCGTCAACCCGCAGTACACCTACCGGGAGGTCGTGGATAGCCGAGGTCGGTACAGCGAGCAGGTGCTCGTCGGCTATCAGGTGAGCAACCAGGCCAGCGCAAAGATCCGGGACCTCGACGCTGTCGGGCCCGCGATCGACGGCGCGGCGGAGGCCGGGGGCGATCTGGTGCGCATCCGTGGAATCAGCTTCACCATCGACGACTCGGGTCCGCTGCACATCCTTGCCCGTGAGGCCGCCGTCAATCAGGCGATGGCCACGGCAGCACAGTTCGCCGATCTGACCGGCGTGACGATGGGCAAACTGCTGTACATAACCGAGACAAGCGCAGCCCCCGTCGCGCAGGTGGCGCGGGCCGAGATGGCTATGGCCGCCCCCGCAATGGACGCGTCCACCCCCATCAGTGGGGGCGAACTTCAGGTCCAAATCACCGTTCAGGCGGTGTTCGCGATCCTGTAGCTGCCGCCCAACCCCACCCAGCCCGTTCCGGTCGTGGCACGGCGAGCTCGTGCCACGACCGGTTGTCTTCGACACCCCTTTCGCGTATCCTCCGACCATTCCAAGGACGGCGGTTGGAGGTGCAGGATGGCGCTCACGAAGCTCGATGTCACGACGAAACCGTTCGAGGGTGGCCGAAGCTTCGGCGATACGGGTCCTTTCGAGCAAATCGTCGGGACCGCCCACTTCGCGCTCGACCCAACCGAACCGCTCAACCAGGTCATCACGGACATCGACCTCGCGCCCCGGGGAGACGACGGGCGGGTCCACTTCTCGGCGGACTTCCTCCTCCTGCGGCCCCAGGACCTGGCGCGCCGGAACCGGCGTCTGCTCTTCGACGTGCTCAACCGGGGCCGGCCGACGGTCCTGCGCATGACCGACATAGAACCCGCGCCCGTCACCACGGCCGGGGGCGCGGTGGCCGGCGACGGCTGGCTGCTCCGCCGCGGGTATACCCTGGCCTGGTGCGGCTGGCAGCACGACGTGCTCCCCGGCCAGGACCTCATTGGGATGTCCGTGCCGGAGGCCCAGGTCGACGGACGGCCCGTGACCGGCACGGTGCTTTGCGACCTCCAGCCCGAGGTCGAAACCCACGTCATGCTCCTCACGAGCAGCCTCCGAAACGCCGAGGTCCGGTGCTATCCGACGGTGGACGTGGACGACCGGTCCGCCACGCTCACCGAGCGCGACACCCACTTCGGGTCGGGCCGCGTCATTGACCGCGACCGATGGGCTTTCGCCACGCTGGAGGGCGAACGGACGGTCCCGGACCCGACGCACGTCTACCTGGCGGACGGCTTTCGGCCTGGCAAGCTTTACGAGGTGGTGTACACGGCTCTCGGCGCGCCCCTGGTGGGCCTGGGGCTGGCCGCCGCCCGCGACGTGGCCTCGTTTCTCCGGTACGCGACGGCGGATGCTGGGAACCCAGCCGCCAGCGGGCTGGACTTCGCCTACGCGTTCGGCGCATCCCAATCTGGCCGGTTCCTACGGCAGCTCCTATACCTGGGCCTCTGCGAAGACGAGGGGGGGAGGCCGGCCTTCGACGGCATCCATGCCCACATCGCTGGGGCACGGTTCGTCGAGGCGAACTACCGGTTCGCCCAGCCGGGCTATCTGGGGCCGTACTCGCCAATCAACCTCTTCCCATTCACCGACGCCCTCCAGACGGAGCCGGCGACCGGCCGCTCCGACGGCGTGCAGAGCCGCGCCGTGGCCCGAGGCGTCGTGCCCAAGGTGGTCTACACCAACAGCTCCTTCGAGTACTGGGGCAGCCAGGCGGCCCTCGTCCACACTGCCCTCGATGGCAAGACCGACGCTCCGGTCCCGGACAACGTGCGCATCTACCACCTCACCGGGACCCAGCACGGGGGCCAGCCCCTTCCCCTCACCGACACGCAGGTCGGCGGCGGCCGGGCCCTGCACTTCCTCAACAGCGTGGACTACAAGCCGCTGGTGCGGGGCGCGCTGGCGAACCTGGACGCCTGGGTGAGCCGGGGCGACGAGCCGCCCCCCAGCCGTCACGCGCGCGTTGGCGAGGGCACCGCCGTGCCGAGGGAATCGCTGCGGGAGTCCGTGGCTCGGATCCCCGGCGTGAGACTCCCGACACCCCTCTCGCCCGTCGGTCGGCTCGATTTCGGCCCGGACATGGAGCAAGGGCGGGCGACTCGCGTGCCCCCGGAGCTGTGCGAGCCGTACCCCGACCTGGTGTCGGCTCTCGACGACGACGGAAACGAGGTGGCTGGCGTCCGCCTCCCCGACGTGGCGGTCCCGCTGGCGACCTACACGGGCTGGAACGTCCGCCATCCGGAGGCCGGGGGCGCTGGGCAGCCTCTCTTCCTGGCGGGCGCGACCCTGGTCTTCCCGCGGACCGCCGCCGAGCGGCAGGCGCGGGGCGACCCGCGCCCGGCCATCGCGGAGCGATACGCGTCGAAGGATGCCTACCTGGAGCGGGCGCGGGCATGCGCGGAGGATCTGGTGCGGCAGCGCTACCTGGTGGGGGACGATATCGAGCCCATCGTGGCGGCGAGCGTCCGGCGCTGGGACGAGTTCACGGCGTAGGGCAGGGCGCGCCCTGCCCGTTCGTGGCGAGCCGGTCGAGCCACGCAACGCCTGATGCGGGCGGCGCCCCGATCGGACGAGTCCGCGAAAGGGGGTGCTGGCAACCCGTCCCCAAGAGTGGGTGCAGGGCACGCCCTGCCCGCTCATCCTGAGCCTGTCGAAGGACGAGCGGGGGAACAGGGGCAGCCGACATCAGCCCGACCCCATGTCCCTGAGCGTCCGGAAGCTACGTCCCGAAGACGTCGATGCACTGGCCGGTCAGGTCGCGCGGCGCCTCCGCCGCCAGGAAGAGAGCCACGCGGGCGATCTCCTCGGGCCTGCTCCACTCCGGGTCCCCGCGCGGGTCCGAGTCCCGTGCCATGTCCGTGTCCACCCAGCCAGGGTTGATCCCGTTCACGCGCACCCCGTGGGGCCGCAGCGAGCGGCCCAGCGACGCGGTGTACCCCACGACCCCCCACTTGGACACGGCGTATCCCCCGTCGTCCGCGTCGGCCTGGCGCCCGGATGAGGAGCCAATGTTGATGATCACGCCCCTGCCCCGGTCCACCATGTGGGGCGCGACCGCGTGGCAGCACAGGAACACGCCGCGAAGGTTGACCTCCATCATGGTGTCCCATTGCTCGACCGTGGTGGACCAGACCGGCGTGTCGTAGAAGATGACGCCCGCGTTGTTCACGAGCACGTCGATCCGTCCCCAAGCCGCCAGCACCTGGTCAACGGCCGCTCGCACGTCGTCGTCCCGGGTGACGTCCATGGCGAAGGCACGGGCCTGGCCGCCCTCGCCCGCGATCTCCGCCGCCACCGCGTCGCGCCGCTCCGGCGTGCGGCCGGTCACGGCCACGCGAGCGCCTTCCCGGGCGAACGCCAGGGCGATGGACCGACCGATGCCGCGCCCCGCGCCGGTGATGAGTGCGACCTGTCCGTCGAGAAGCATCCTACCTCTCCCGTCTCGGTATCGAATCGGGCGGCCGCCTCAGCCTCCGATGGCCTCCGTGGGGCGAGCCGCGCGGGGCTTGGGCGGGTCCGGCTTCTTGATGAACAACACCAGCACGGCCCCAATCAGGATCACCAGGGCCATCACAGTCATCACCATGCGGTAGTTGCCCTGAACGTCGTAGGCATACCCAGCGGCCAGAGGACCCAGGAAGGAGCCGATCATGAGCACCGGCTGAGAGAGCCCCATGATCGTCGCGAAGTTGCGGGGCCCGAAGAAGTCGCCGCGCAGGGCGATCAGCAGCGGCGCTCGCGCTCCGTATCCGAGCCCATACAGCACCGCGAAGATCAGCGCCTGGGGCACGGTCTGCGCGAAAGCCAGGATGATGACGCCCGCGGACATCATGAAGAAGCAGACGATGATGGTCGGCTTCCGTCCGAACCGGTCACCCAGGTAGCCTCCGGCTATCCGTCCCACCACGGCCACGCCGGTCATGAACGCCAGCACTGCGGACGCCGTCTCAAATGAGATCCCCGCGTCCATCAGCAGCGGGATCTCGTGGATGGTCACCGCGCCGATGATGAGCACGGAGAACGCGTGGGCCACGGCGACGAACCAGAAGGCTGCGGTCCGTATTGCCTGCATCGGTGTGAAGTCAGGCTCTCCGTCGACGGGCGCATCGTCGGTGGTTCGCCCGTCGGCCGAAGCGGCCTGCTCGTCCAAGCCCGGCGCCGACGGTGGGTCGCCGTCGGGGAGGTAGCCGTACGGCTGGGGCTTGTGCCGCATTGCGGCCGACAGCGGAATGCCGACGATCCAGACGAGGACACCGATGGCCAACGCCGTGGGCCGCCATCCCCAAGTAGAGATGGACATGGCCACCGCGAACACCGCCACCCCGCCAATGTTGACGCCGGCCGCGCTCACCCCGGTGGCGAACCCCCGTCGTCGATGGAACCAGTTGGTGACCGCCGTTACCACGGGGAGGAACCCGGACATGCTCGCCCCCAGGGCCACGAGAGGGAACACGAGGTAGAAGCCCATGAGTGAGTCCACGCGGCTGAACAAGATGAAGGACAGTCCAAAGATGGCGAAGCCGATGAACATCATGCCGCGGGGGCCGAACCGGTCGATGAAGAAGCCCTCTACGGGGCCGAGCAAGCCGCTCTCCAGGCGAATGAACGAGAAAGCGAAGGAGAGGGACGTGCGGCTGGTGCCCAGCGCCGCGGCCAGGGGCACGAAGAAGGCCGCGAACCCGTACGTAAAGAGGCCGCCCTGCAACACCAGGACCATGGTCCCCGCCCCAAGGAGCCACCACCCGTAGAAGATGTGGGGACTCTTGCTCTGGTCCGTGACGACGGCCAATGTCCAGCGCTCCTGTCTTTCTGGCTCTTCTTGCGTCGTGACCCCATCCAGCCTAACCATACCCGCGCCCTCCGCCGCTGGTCAACCACGCCTCGCCGTGTGCCGAGTCGCGGCGAACGGCCCCCACGTGCCACCGTCGCTGGATTGACACGCGGGCCTTCCGTGACCATACTGCGGACGAACGGGCAGAGACGCGCCGGGTGATGTAAGGAGGCAACCGATGATCACGGGCAAGGACGTGCTGCTGACCGAGACTCGCGGCAAGGTCTTCATCATGACGGTCAACCGCGAGGAGCGGCGCAACGCCATGAGCAACGAGCTCATGGACCGGATGGCGCAGGAGTGGGAGCGGTTCAACGAGGACGACGACCTGTGGGTTGCCATCTTCACGGGCTCCGGGGACGTGGCGTTCTCCTCCGGCCACGACCTCAAGGAGGACATCGAGGGCGACGTTCGGGGCGGTCCCAGGGGCAGCATCCCGCCCTACGTGGCGCGACGAGCCCACCCCGAGGTGCAGACGTGGAAGCCGACCATCGCGGCGGTGAACGGCTATGCCCTGGCCGGAGGCTGGTTTCTGGCCCAGAACATGGATATTCGCATTGCGGCGGAGCACGCCACCTTCGGGATCCCCGAGGTGCGGTGGAACCTGCCGGCCG
>CAYTEC010000059.1:0-11541 GCA_964436745.1 uncultured Dehalococcoidia bacterium
GATTGGCTCAAAGAATCACGAAGTGTTGTGTTCGGCAATCAATGCAAGCGTCTCACAGGCATAGGGAGACTTGTCCGCCAACCTAATCCAGATGGGGGTTGAACGGGCATTCGCACGACCGTCTGGGGCTGGGGTCGCTCACAGAACATGGGCGACCTACGGCGCGGAGTTCAACGGGTGGGCCATCCCTGACAACACGGCGACCAGGATAGTGAGCCACATCTTCATTCGCTTCGAACAGCCAGAGGTTCTTCGCTTCTTGTGCAAGGCGACCGAAGTCCGGGACGAGCACAGGCATGCGTGGGCAACCGACAAGTACGGCCCCGACCCACGGATGGCTACCCCACAACAGCCTTGTGCGCCTCAATAGCATCCTTGTAGCCGATAACCTCCACGCCGTAGCCATTTGCCACAGGTTCAAGGCGTCACCCTGACAGGTTATAATGCGCAAACGGCTTCACCTCTGCTTTGCAAGCAGGGGGTCAGGGGCTGTCCTCTTGGCCACCGCCGAGGCCTCGGAAGACCACGACGAGGGTTGCTGTCCCGGCCAAAGCCAGCGAAACCCTGGCATCGAAAGGGAAGAGACCGTCCGTCCGTGTTCACGGTGGAGACGGAGTAGAGTCGAACTCCCCGTCCAGGCGCCGGTGAAGCCGCCCCCCAGGTAGCGGACGAGGCTTGCGCTCAAGGCACGGCCCGCCACAGATGTCTCTATCCCTGAGTGGTGCGAGCCCGCGGTCTGGCACCGCCAACGGGTAGCCAACTCCCAGGGCGGGAACGCAACCTAGCTGCCGCGAGCGGCTTGTACATCGCGAACCTGAATGGTTCAATTATGTAATCGCGTCACCACGAACGGCAACGGGGCACCCTCACCAGGAGCGCAAGACACTGGACGCTGAGGCCACACCGGTTGACGAGACCCTGGACGACTCGGACTGGCAGCTCCCGGCCTTCGAGGTCCACGAGCTAGCCCCGCGCGGGACGCCGTACTGCGTCTGCATCCCTGTCATCAACGAGGGGGATCGGCTGCGGGGACAGCTGGGCCGGATGCGGAGCCTGGCGCCCCTGGCGGACATCATCATCGCTGACGGCGGCAGCACCGACGGCTCCACGGACCTGGACTTCTTGGCGACCGTCGGCGTGCGCGCTCTCCTGGTGAAGACGGGACCGGGCCGGCTGAGCGCGCAGCTCCGCATGGTCTACGCCTACGCCCTGCGCCAGGGCTACCAGGGCATCATCACCATCGACGGCAACGGCAAGGACGGTGTCGAGGCCATCCCCAACTTCATCCGCGAGCTGGATGCGGGCGCCGACCTGGTCCAGGGATCCCGCTACGCACCTGGGGGCCGCGCGGTCAACACGCCCCTGGGACGCGCCCTGGCCATCAAGATGCTCCACGCCCCCATCCTCAGCCTGGCCGCCGGCTTTCGCTACACGGACACCACCAGCGGCTTCCGGGCCTACAGCCGCCGCTTCCTGCTCCACCCAGGCGTGCGTCCCTTCCGCGACGTGTTTACCGACTACGAGCTCCTTTGGTATCTTAATGTGAAAGCGCCGCGCACCGGCCACGTGACGAAGGAGGCGCCGATCACTCGGAGCTATCCAGACACGGGCGAAGTTCCCACCAAGATCAGCCCGTGGAGGGGGAACGTTCGGGTGCTGGCGCAGACCCTCCGCGTGGCCATCGGCGCCTTCGACCCGAAGGGTCCGAACAAGGCAGCGCGGAGCGACGGCGGGCCCTGAAGGAGGACCGGATGGCATCACGGCAACCCACGGTCATCGCGATCATCCCGGCACGGATGGGCTCCTCCCGCTTCCCCGGGAAGCCCCTGGCGCCCCTGCTAGGCGTGCCCATGATCGAGCACGTCTACCGCAGGACGGCCCTCAGCCGAAGTCTGAGCGCCGTCTACGTCGCCACATGCGACCAGGAGATCGTCGATGCGGTGGAGGGCTTCGGCGGCCGGGCGATCATGACCTCCGACGCCCACGAGCGCGCCAGCGACCGCGTCGCCGAGGCTGCGGAAGGCCTGGACGCGGAGATCGTGGTCATGGTGCAAGGCGACGAGCCGATGGTGGCGCCGGAGATGATCGACGAGGCGGTCGCCCCCCTCCTGGCGGACCCAGCGGTCCAGTGCGTTAACCTGGCGGGGCGCATCGCAAGCCTCGATGAGTTCCGCGACCCCAACACCATCAAGGTGGTGGTGGACCCCCACGGCGACGCCGTCTACTTCTCACGCGAGCCGATCCCCGCGCTCCGGGGCACGCCGCTGGAGCGAGCGCCCGCCGCCAAGCAGGTCTGCATCATCCCGTTCCGCCGGGAGGCCCTCTTCCTCTTCACCAGTCTGGAGGCGACCCCGCTGGAGCAAGCTGAGTCCGTGGACATGCTCCGCTTCCTGGAGCACGGCCACAAGGTCCGCATGGTCCCGACCTCCCACGATTCCCACGCCGTGGACACCCCCGCCGACCTGGAGCTGGTAGCCGCCCTCTTGTCGGAGGACCCGCTGACCGCCACCGCCATGGGTCGGCCCCTTGGGGGAAGCCAATCATGACCTGGCGCGTGCTAATATCCGCCCCCTACATGCAGCCCGTGGTCGACGAGTTCCGGGCGACCTTCGCCGAGAACGACATCGAAGTCACTGTCCCCACCGTGCGCGAGCGCCTCTCGGAGGAGGAGCTGCTTGGGCTCATGGGCGGCATCGACGGAGTGATCTGCGGCGACGACCGGTTCACCGAAAAGGTCCTGAAGGCTGCCAGCCCGCAGCTGAAGGTGATCGCCAAGTGGGGCACGGGCATCGACTCGATCGACGCCGACGCCGCGGCCCGCTTGGGCATCCTGGTGTGCAACACCCCGGACGCCTTCACCCACGCGGTCGCAGATACCGTGATGGGCTACCTCCTGGCCTTCGCCCGCGGTATACCCTGGGCGGACCGGGACATCCGCGCGGGGCGGTGGGAGAAGCGGCCGGGCATCTCGTTGCGCGAGTGCACCCTGGGCGTGATCGGCGTCGGCAACATCGGCAGAGCCGTCGTCCGCAGGGCCGTCGCCTTTGGGATGGGCGTGTTGGGCAACGACATCGCCACCGTGCCCCCCGAGTTCGTGGCAGAGACGGGGCTGGAACTCACGACGAAGGACGACCTGCTGCGCCGCGCCGACTTCGTCAGCCTCAACTGCGACCTGAACCCAACGAGCGAACACCTCATAGGCCCCTGGGAGCTTCGCCTGATGAAGCCCACGGCCCGCCTGGTGAACACCGCGCGCGGCCCGCTTGTGGACGAACCCGCGCTGGCGGCCGCCCTCACGGCGGGGAGCATCGCGGGCGCGGCGCTGGACGTATTCGAGGCGGAGCCGCTGCCCCAGGACAGCCCACTGCGGAAGCTGGACAACGTGCTCTTTGCTCCACATAATGCAAACAGTAGCCCCGCGGCTTGGCAGCGGGTGCACGAGAACACCATCCGCAATCTGATTGCGGGGCTCAAGGGAGAGCGTTGACCAGCCGGACCGGCCCCCCCACGCTCGGAGGCCCCCGCGGGTGAGCAAGCCCGAGACCTCCATCCTCGTCCGCGCCTTCAACGAGGCGACACACCTGCCGGGGCTCCTAGAGGCAATCGCCGAGCAGGAGTACCGCGACTTCGAGGTTGTGCTTGTGGACTCCGGGTCGTTCGACGGAACCCCGGAAATCGCCCGCGAGCACGGGGCGCGTGTGTTCCACATCGAAAGTCGCGACTTCACATTCGGCTACTCGCTCAACGTCGGGGTCCGAGCTAGCGCGGGCCGGTACATCGCCATCGTGTCCGCCCACACCAAGCCGGTGGACAGCGCGTGGCTCGGCCGCCTGGTCGCCCCGCTTGCCGACGACGACGTGGCGATGGTCTACGGTCGCCAGCTCGGCACGCCGACCTCCAAGTTCGGAGAGGTCCAAGACCTGCGGCGCTCCTTCGGCACGCGGCCTCAGGTGCTGCGACCGCCCCGCTTCTTCGCCAACAACGCCAACTCCGCCATCCGCGTGGACCTGTTCGAGGAGCACCCGTTCGACGAGACGCTGCCCGGCCTGGAGGACATCGAGTGGGCCAAGCACTGGATGACGCGGGGCTACAAGGTCGTCTACGAGCCCCGGGCCCCCATCTACCACATCCACGCCGAGACGTGGAAGCAGATCTGGCGACGCTACTATCGTGAGGCGGTGGCCGCCCACACCATAGGCGTGAAGGGACGCCGCGACGCCGTCTGGGAGGCCCTCTGGGAGGCCCCGAGGCTGGTGGCGGACCTGGCGCTGGCGGCCCGGCAGGGGAGCCTCCCAAGCAAGGCACGGGAGATCGCCCTCTTCCGCTGGTACAAGGCACTGGGCACCGTCCAGGGGGTCTGGAACGGCGCCGCCTTGGAGGATCCCCGACAACGTGAAGAGATGTACTTTGACACGCGGTCCAGGGCCGTAGTCATCACCGGTCCCGGAAGGGCCGCGCTGCGCGAAGTGGAGGCGCCGGAGGTCAAGCCGGGAGAC
Organism: uncultured Dehalococcoidia bacterium; assembly: GCA_964436745.1. Classification (GTDB taxonomy): domain Bacteria; phylum Chloroflexota; class Dehalococcoidia; order Lucifugimonadales; family UBA1127; genus CAYTEC01. The sequence continues at coordinate 4,497 of CAYTEC010000059.1, forward strand.
GTGCTGGTCCACGTGGCCTACACCGGGGTGTGCGCCACGGACCTGGAGGTGCTGGACGGCACCCTGGGCTACTACAAGACCGGCAAGGCGTCCTACCCCATCGTCCCAGGCCACGAGGTTTCTGGCCGCGTCTCCCGCGTTGGGACCAACGTGGAGCACGTCGCCGAGGGCGACCCTGTTGTCGTCGAGTGCATCCAGAGTTGCGGGACGTGCGAAGACTGTCGCGCCGAGCGGTGGGTCGCCTGCGAACGGCGCGCCGAGCTGGGGGTCATCGGGCTGGACGGCGGCTACTCGGAGTACGTCGTCGTGCCCGGCAGCGCGGTCCACAAAGCGCCGGAGGGCCTAGACCTGCGGGAAGCGTGCCTGTGCGAGCCCCTGGCCGTGGTCCTCAAGGGGCTACGGCGGCTCGAGAGGGCTTGGGGAGGGGCGGGCTCCAAGCAGTGCGCCGTGGTCGGCGCGGGTCCCATCGGCCACCTGTGCGCCCAGGTGCTTGCGCTGCGAGGCCACCGCGTCACCGTCTTCGACCCCAGCCGGGAGCGCCGTGAGCTCGTAGCCGGCGCCCACCCCGCGATCTCCATCGAGGAGGCGCTCGACGACCTCTCCGGATACGAGGCGTTCATCGAGGCCACCGGCAACGCCGACGCCCTCAGCGTCGTGCTTCACCGGGGACCGCCGGGCTCCACGCTACTGCTCCTCGGCTTCCCGTACGGCCGTCAGGAGTTCAGCTTCGAGGGCGTCGTCGCCTACGACAAGACCGTGATCGGCTCCGTGGGCAGCGCCGCCCAGGACTTCGACGAGGCGATCCCCCTGCTGGGACGCCTGAACCTGGAGGCGTTCACACGGCACGTGGTGCCCATGGAGGACTTCGAGGCCGCGTGGGACGCCTGCCGGGCCAGGAAGCACCTGAAGGTGATCCTGGAGGTCGGCGCCACTAAGGCCGCCCACACCGCGCGGGCCGAGATGGCGGGCGAGGCCGGGCCGGAGGCCCGCTCGTGACCACCGCCACCGAACAATCAGCCGCTCCCGACGCGGGAGACACTCGAAGAGTGTTGCTGGTCGTCCCGCACCCTGTCCCCCCGAATGACGACCTCCTGATCTGGTCCTATGATCTCAGCGGCATACTCTACGAAATCGCCGGGGATGGCCCGAGTCCGGCGCTGGACCGCCTCTTCTTCGCCGGGGGGGAGGACGGCGCCGTCCGGAAGTATTTCGATGCGGATGAGGAGACGGAAGTACGGACCCTGGACCCGGCGGCGGCCCTGGCGGAGTGCGACTTCCAGACCCGGGAGAGCCTGCGGACCTTCGTCGCCGACCTGCGCGAGCGCCTGGACCGGGCCGCCTCGGAGAGCGGCGGCCCCCGGTGGGCGCGGCGCTTCGGCGACCTCTGGTGGATGACCGAGCTGTCCACCAGGAACAGCCCCGGCGAGCCGTGCTGGTGGGAGCTCTTCCGCGTCGCGGCCGTGGACCGGCTGCTGGCCTCCGGGGAATACGCCGCCTGCGAGTGGGTGGGCGGCGGACCGCTGGAGGACCTGGCGTGGCAGGCCTGCGCGCGGCACGGCATCAACGGCCCCCATATCCCGCGAAAGGTGCGCCGGCCGAGCCTCGTCCGACTCGCGGCCACGCGCGCCCTCGGAGCAGCCACCACCATCGCGGCGGTGGCGATGGCCCGGTGGAGGGCTCGCCGCCCTTCCGTGGAAGGACCCCGCGCGCGGGACGGCCGCGAGCCCACGGGCGTCCTGGCCTACACCTGGTACCCCCGCGTCTGGACCCGCCGCTACGACGTCTGGCAGGACATGTACTACGGCGGCATGGCTGGAGAACTGGAGGAGCGGTTCGGGCTGCCGGTCACGTGGGCGCTCCGTATCTACGACAGGACCCGCTTCCTCCACCCTCGCACCTACCGCGACCGGCTCCGGCGGCTCGACGGCCCCGACGCGCCCCCCGGCCGCGGCGTGGTCCTGGAGGCGTTCGGGGGTGTCTTCGACACGCTGCTGCGGTATCTGGACCCGCGCGACCTGTTCCGGTTCTGGCGGATGACCAGAACCACGGCCTATCGCGACGCCTTCCAGTGGGAGGGCTTGGACCTGCGCTCGCTGCTCGAGCCGTACCTGTGGCGCTCGGCGTTCACCTCGTGGCCGCACCTGGAACTGCTGCGTCGCAGGGCGGCGCGGGCGGCCCGTCGGCTGCGCCCAAAGGTCGTCCTCGCCTACTGCTTCGAGTACGTCTACGGCCGCGCGATCATAGAGGGCACGCGGATGGGCAGCCCGGAGACCCGCATCGTGGGGATGCAGCACGGCCCCATCACGCCGATGAAGCTCCTCTACGCCTCGTCGCCCCGCGAGCGCCGCCCGCTCCCCTCCGGCGCGCCCTCCCTCCCTGAGCCCGACGTCTACGCCCTGGACGGCGAGACGGCGCGGCGCATTATGGCGGAGGCGGGGGTTCCGGCGGAGGCCCTGCGGACCCCCGGAGCAGCCCGCTTCGATTCGGTGTGGCAACGGGCGAGCGCGGTTCCCCCCCGAGCGGACCGCTCCGGTCGTAACCGCGTGCTCATCGCCCCCGGCCTGCACGACACTCGGTCCGTGCTCTCGACGGTCTTCGCCGGCCTTGCGGGCGACCCCCGCCTGGAGCTCCTGGTCAAGGCCCACCCGAAGGTGTCCACGGAAGCGGTCATGGAGATGGTCCGCGCCATGAGCGGGCCGGACGGCGCCGAGGGCGAGGGGGCCGCCATCGAGGTCGTCCGCGAAGGCGACATCTACGCCTGGATGGAGCGCAGCGACATCTTCGTGGCCACCTACTCCTCCGCGGGGGTGGAAGCCATCGCCTTCGGGCTCCCTGTCGTCCTCCTGATCCCCAGCGGCACGCCGGACATGAGCCTGTACAAGGGCCACGCGGCCCCGGTCCTGGCGGCCCACGGCCCGGAGGACCTCCGGCGGCGCGTGGACGGGCTGCTCCAGGACCCAGAGGCGGCACGGGAGTACGTGAGCGCCCTTCGGGAGGTCCTGGCGGACAGCTTCGGTGAAGCCGACGGCAGCGCCAGCGGCCGCCTCGCGGCAATCTGCGCCGAGCTGGCGGGGGTGGCGGGTCATGCGTCTGCGAGCTGACAGCGCGCGCCTGCGCCACGAATTCCGCACGAGAGAGGTGAACGCCCTCTTCCGGGACGTGCCCGACGACGCGTTCGACCGCGCCCTGGAGCTGGGCGCGGGGGACGGCTTCCAGAGCCGCCTGCTGGCCCGCTGCACCAGCTCGCTTCTGAGCACCGACATCAATGCGGACCGGCTGGAGCGCGAGCCGCACCCCAGGATCGAGTACGCCGTGTGCGACGCCGAGGCCCTCCCCTACACGAGCGGCGAGTTCGACCTGATATTCTCTTCCAATCTGCTGGAGCATCTGGAAGACCCGGTGGCGTCCGTGGCCAGGATGGGGTTGGCACTCCGCGACGACGGCCTCATGGTCCACACGGTCCCCAACCGCTTCTGGAAGACGCTCCACATGGGGCTCTTCTACCCAAGCCAGCTCGTGTCGCTGGTCGAGCGGGCCACGGGGCGCAGGCACGGCGGCGGACCGCGGTTCGAGAACAACGCCCGGGTCCTTCCCCGAAGGGAAGGATTCCTCCGACGACACCTCTGGCCCCCGCCCCACGGCGTCAGCCATTCCAACGTGGAGGAGTTCTTGCGCTTCGGCACGACGCACTGGAAGCGCGTCTTCTCGGACGCGGGGTTCGAGCTGGTGGCCCTAGCCCGCGGCCTCCCCGCCCACTCCCCCTACCGCTTCGGCTACGAGGGCGCCCGACGCGTCTGCGAACGAGCGGGGTTCTCATCATGCACCGGGTACGTGCTCCAGAAGGCGGGCCACAAGTCGCCCCACGCGCGGTGGTTCTCCGCCGGACCGGGGGACTGAGCCTGTGGAGCGATCCATGCGCCTGGCCATCCTCACCTCCACCCTCTACAAGATGGGCGGAGCACAGATATTCGCGCGCAACATCGCCGACCAGCTCGCGCGGCACGGACATGCCGTCGACGTCTACACCCCGGACGCCGCCGACGCCCCTCCGGGCGCCGACGCCCCGTACCGCGTCCGCGGCCTGCCGCCCCGATTCTTTCCCTTTGCGGGCCGAATCCCCGTGGCGGGCAGGGCGCTCGCAACGGCCTACCTATCGATGCTCCAGCTTTCCCGCCGCTACGACGGCTGGCTCGCCATCATGTCGTACCCCAGCGGATACGCCCTGGCGGGACTGCGCGGCCGCGTGCCCATAGCCCTGCGGTGCTCGGGCGAGGACATCCAGAAGGCGCCGGAGCTAGACTATGGGCTCCGCCTCAACTCAGCGGCAGAGGAGCGGATTAGGCGGACGCTGCTCGCCTTCGACCGCCTCGTCGCCCTCACGCCCTCGGTGACCGAAGACTTCGCGGCGCTGGGCATCGGCCAAGAGAGGGTTGTCGTCATCCCCAACGGCGTGGACCTGGACCGGCTGCATCCTTCACCGACGCGTGACGGACTGCGGGACGCCCTCGGCTGGCCCCAGGACCGGCTGGTGGTGCTGACCATCGGACGCAACCACGTGAAGAAGGGCTACGATCTGATCCCGGGCATCGCGCGGCGGCTGGCGGACCGGGGCATTGCATTCCACTGGTACGTGGTGGGCCTCTACACGACGCAGCTACAGCCGGCGTTGGAAGCGCAGGGCGTGGCCGACATGGTCACGTGCGTCGAGGAGATCGGCGTGTCGCCCAACGGGGACGGCGGTGCTGTCCCTCCCGCGGAGATCGTCCGCATGTACCAGGCGGCGGACGTGTTCGCGTTCCCATCGCTGCTCGAGACGTTCGGCATGGTCCAGATCGAGGCGATGGCCGCAGGGCTGGCGGTCGTCTCCACGGACGCACCGGGGTGCCGCGACGTGGTCGAGCCCGGCGTGAACGGCCTGCGGGCCGTTGCGGGCGACGAAGTGAGTTTTACCCAGGAGCTCCAGAAGCTCCTTGAGGACTCGACGCTGCGAACGGACCTTGCGGTGAGGGGAAGAAGATTCGCGGAGGGCTACGGCTGGGAAAGCGTCGCGCGGCAGTACGAGGCCATGTTCACTGGGCTGGCGGAGGCGCGATGATGACCGAGCCGGGCAGCGATGTCGGCGCCACCAAGGCGGGCGAAGGCCTGGACATCGGCTTCTGGTTCCCCCGGCCCGACCGTGGGGCGCGTCTGGCGGAGGCGCTGCGGGCCCGCGGCCACGCCGTCACCATCTACCACTCGCTCCCCATCCCTGGTGACCAGGCCAACGTGGTGGAAGTGCCGTACAGCCTGCCGGAGGGCGTCGGAATCCTCCAGCAGACCACACACCAGGTCTACTACACCTCACGGTCCCTGGTCCCGGTGGTCCAGCTATTCGTGAGCCGGGTGCTCGCATCCAAGCCGTACGTCTACACCATCAACGGCGCGCCGTGGGCCTACTACCACGAGGCCCCCTCGGCCTCGCTCGTGGGCAGGCTGAAGCCGTTCGCCTACCCGTACGCACTCCGGCTGTCCCTGTGGGGGGCGTCGTCGGTCGTCGCGAACAGCCGCTTCCTGGCCGACGCCATCGCCTCCCAGTTCCGATGGGTCGCGCGCAAGGTCACCACCATCCACAACGGTTTCGACCTGGCCCCCGCCGAGGCGGGCGAGGGCCACCCCGACGCGTGGCCGGTGGACGGCACTCGCGTCCTCTCCGTGGTAACGACGAACTTCGAGCGCAAGACAGACGGCGTGGTGCTACTGCTCCGGGCCTTCCAGAAGCTGAGCGAGCGCCGGCCCGACGCCACCCTGCTCGTCGCCGCCAAGTGCGACCGCCCCCAGGTCATGGCCCCAGTCTGGGAGTGCCTGGAAGGGTTGTCGTGCGCCGACCGCGTCCGCGTCGAGTTGAACCGCACAGATGTCCCGGACCTGCTCGCCGCCGCCGACCTGTTCCTCTACGCAACCCCCAACGACTCCAGCGACAGCCTCCCCCGCGTGCTGCTGGAGGCGCAGGCGGCCGGCGTCCCGACCGTCGCGACCGACACGACCGGCTGCTCGGAGGTGATTGTCGACGGTGAGACGGGGCGGCTCGCGCCGTACGACGACGAAGCCGTGGCATCGGCCGCCCTGGAGATGCTGGAGGACCCGGACGCCGCCCAACGGATGGCCTCCGAGGGGCAGAGGACGATCCACTCGCGCTTCAAGTGGGAGGACATGGCCGAAGCGTACGAGCGGCTCTTCCTGAGGGCCGTCGCCGGACGGGTGAACGCACCCAGCGGGACGGGCGGGCAGTGACGCCGGGGGGCGCTGGCGCGCCAGCCTAGTGGTTCAGGCGCCAAGGTCGATCTTGGCGGCCCGCAACAGTTGCACGAACCTGCCGAGTGTGGTCAGCTCCACCGACTCGTCACTCTTGTCATCGAGCCGCTCCGCGGTCTTTCGGACCATGTCGGCGAGAGTGACCACCTTGATGGGATTGCCCGCGACTGTCCGCTCGATCTCGAGGAGCCTCTGCGATTCGCCGCGCCGCCGTGTGCAGTAGATCACGTAGGTGAACCTTGGTGTGCCTAACTCCTTCTCTACCTTCGTGGCAAGCCCCTCGGCCCATCGCGGGTCGAATATCGCCTTGAATCGGTCTCTCTGGCGCTGCTCGCTACTATTATTGTCCTCCAGCTTCCCCAGCATCCAATCAGCCCAGAACCCGTCCTGCCAGGACTTGCAGTCGCCAACGATGACTCTGTGGTCCTTCCTGTGGAGCGCCAGAACGTCAATATCCGATCCAGATTGCTTCCCATCGGCCTTCCGGTAGTTGACGTTGAGCCGCGTCAGGTAACCCTCTTCCGTCAGATAATCCGCGACCAGCTGCTCGAACAGGTCAGCCATTCTCCACCCCCTTGCGCTCCGGCCCATTCTCACACGCACGAAGCGCGGCAAGTCAACCGTGGAAACACCAAGGCCGGTCTCGCCGTCCCGCTGTCCGCGGGAACGGGGGAGCGTGAAGAGCAGGCTCGGTCTGTCCCACCCACTGTAGGGTGTCAGCGAAAGTGAGACACTTTCGAACCGAAGACTCAGG
>CAYTEC010000060.1:0-10993 GCA_964436745.1 uncultured Dehalococcoidia bacterium
CGCGGCCTTCGATCCTTCCACGGAAGGACTTAGGCCGAACGGGGATTGGGCCGTTCTTAGTGTGGCGGGGCCCCTTGCTCGTGGTGCGCCGATCGGACGAGGCCTCGCAGAGGGGCGCCGGCAGTCCGGGCCTAGAATGGGTGCAGGGCACGCCCTGCCTACCTCAGACCGGCCACTCCTCCATGCGCCACGCCATCTCCCAGAAGAAGTGCTCGTAGCGGCTGCTCGTGAGGAAGGCGCCCTCCATCCGATCCAGCGCCTCCGCGGGCAGCCCCTCCGCCACCCGATCCACCACGTCCCGGCACCACGCTGCCAGGTCGGCGAACTCGGGGGACGCGTACATCGCGATCCAGTCGGCGTACCTGGGGTCGTCTGGCGCCCCCCGCTCCGCGAGCCGCTGCCCGATCTCGCAGAAGCCCCACATGCACGGGAGGAGCGCGGCCACCAGCTCCGCGTAGTCGCCGAGGGCGGCGGTCCGCAGCAGGAAGTCCGTGTAGGCTTGGCAGGTTGGAGACTTGGTTTCCCGCTCCATCTCCTCGGGGCTGATGCCGAACCTGCGGGCGTACGAGCGATGCATATCCATCTCGGTCCGCAACGTCTCACGCGCCAGGTCCGCAAACCGTGTCATGCCGACCAGGTCGGGGGCGCGCGCGGCGGCGAGGGCGAGTAGTCGAGCGTACTCGATCAGGTACAGGTAGTCCTGCCGGACCCAGTAGCTGAATCGCTCCAGGCTCAGCGTGCCGTCACCGATGCCTCGGATGAAAGGGTGCTCGTGCTGCGCCTCCCACACGGAGGCGGCCATCTGGTGGAGCCTCTCTGTGAATCGCTGGGTCATGGCGATGCCCCCGATCTTTCCAAGGCTAGCGGCCGGCCTGCGTGATCAGCCTGTCGCTCGAAGCACATAGAGCAGCTGCTCCGACTCGGCTCCGGGCCGCTCCCCTGCGTAGCCCGTGGTGACATCCTCTATCGCAAGGCCGCACGACGCAAGCAGGCTCTCCATCTGCTCCGGGAGCGTGTAGCTGCGCTCCACGGTGAACACCCGCCGCCGCACCGCGCCGGTCCGCGCAGTCACCTCGAAGAGATGCTCTCGCCGCTCGATCTGCCGCTCTGGGTCGATCTGGTAACTGTTCCACCCGCGGATACGGCTCCCCGTGCTCGGGTCCACCGTGTCCACCCTCTGGACCGGACCGAGCGGCGGTCTCGCCAGCCTGCCCAGTGGCGCGAACACGTCCATGAGCAGCCGCCCGTCCGTGGAGAGGTGGGACCGGAATCGCGCCAGGGCGGCCCTCCGGTCCTCCGGGCTCAGCAGGTAGTTGAATGTGTAGAACGGCACGACTACCAGATCATGCTGGGATCCCAGATCGAGCTCCCGTGCGTCCGCCTCTACTACACGTATCTTCCGCCGCACCCCGGCCGGCTGCTCCGCCAACCGGGCCTCCAGGAGCGACAGCATGGACGGCGATACGTCCGCGGCCACGACCGAGGCCCCCGAGCGAGCCAGCGGGATGGTGAGCCGCCCCGACCCCGCGCCGACCTCCAGCACGGGGGTCCGTGCCGCCGCGGCGTACTTGATGTAGAGTGGGAGGTCCTCAATCCAGTCGCCCACGTAGAGGTCGTAGAACTCAGAGAAGTCCCGGTACGGATCGAGTCGGTGCCCGTCGCTCATGGCATCAACTGGAACTCGAGCCGCACCACGTCTTGCGTGCTCGGTGTGACTCGCGCCCAGTGCGCGATCCGCCACCCGACCACCCAGGCGATGCCCTCCGGCGTGACCACGAGCGGCGTCCGAGGACGCTCGGCACGGGGGACGCGAGCATCCACGAAGAAGTCTTGCAGCTTCTTGTCGTGTCCTCCGAGACCCAGGGGCTGGAAGCGATCGCCGGGGCGTCGCCCGCGCACAATGACCGTCCCTCCCAGGGCCTCGGCCGACAGGAAAGCCGTGTGTGGGCCAGCGGCCAGCGTATCGGGGGGCGGCTGGATGCGCGCGAGCACTCGCCAGCCAGAGACCGCCGTCTCGCCCGGCACCGCCACCGTATGCTCTCCCAAGAGCAAGGGGGCGGCACACGGCGCCGCCTCGCTCGTGAGCAGGGTCACCACGTCGTGGGCAGCCTCCAGTCGCACGCCACCAGGGAGGTCCAGCCCGCGCCCTGACGGACCGGACAGCAGGCGGATCATCTGCTCGATGTGAGCTTCCGCCAGGTCGCGCGTGCCGCCCCGAGCCCGAGCGTACGCGCCCCGGAGGACGTGCCGTTGGAGCGCTGGGTGCAGCGTCCGCACGGCGGCGCGGTCCAGCCGCACACCGCCCTTGACGGCCCGGGCGACCGTGGGCAGTAGACGCTCCGCCTCGTGGTTCAGGTAGTCGAGGTCCCGCCCGGCGCTACGAGCCAGCCGGATGAGGGCGTCCGCGACGTTGGAGTTGATCCGCGCGAGTGTGGGGAGCGCCTCGAGCCGCAGGCGGTTCCGGGGCGGAGTCGGATCGAGGTTGGTCTCGTCCAAGACGGGCGTGACTTCCACGGAGCGACAGTACGCCAGCGTCTCGGACCGCCGCGCCCCGAGCAGCGGACGCACCAGCGTCACTTCGCGGCCGTCGACGGCGCGGGTCGAGACGGGCGTCATGCCCCGGAGCCCCGCTAGCCCGCTCCCCCGGACCACGTGAAGCAGAACCGTCTCCGCCTGGTCGTCGGCGGTATGGCCCACCGCGATCGCAACGGCCCCGATGTCCCGTGCGGTCCGTGCAAGCGCCGCGTACCGGGCGTCTCGCGCAGCCTCCTCCGGCGAGAGCCGACGCCCACCCTCGTCGCCGAGCATGGGCCCGCTCGCCCGACGCGACAACTCGACTCGCGTGACGGTGCACGGCAACCCAAGGGACTCCGCCATTGCTTCGACGCGCTGGGCATCGTTCCCCGACGAGGGGCGGAGCTGGTGGTCCACGTGGGCGACCTGGAGGCGCAGGTCCAGCGACGCTCGCAGATGGGCGAGGGCGTGGAGGAGCGCCGTGGAGTCGGGTCCGCCCGACACCGCGACGATCAGCGCGGCCCCCCGAAGGTGGGCGTCCTCCAGGACACGCCGCGCATGGAGGACCAGAGGATGGGGCGCGGGGCCGGGCGTGTGGTTTGAGACTGACATGGCTGGCTCCGGGGATGGGGCGGGTGGGGCCTTTCGAAATCGCCTATGGCGGCTACTCGTCTTCCCGTTCCTGGTCGTCGACGGGCGTGGGTATGGGGCGGGTGACGCGCACCCGCTCGATCTTCATTCCCTGCATCCGCGCCACGACCAGATGCACTTCTTCGTGGCGGTACTCCTCTCCGGCGGAGGGGATGCGGCCCAGGGCGTTGAGCAGGAAGCCCGCGAGGGTCTCGTAGTCGCCCTCGGGCAGCGCCACTTCCAAACGTTCGTTCACGTCCTCCACGCGCGCGCCGCCGTCCACCAGGAACGTCCGGTCGTTCAGAGCGAAGAACTCCTCCTCGCTGGGAACGTCCTCGTGGAGCGGGCCCATCACGTCCTCGACGAGCTGCGTGAGGGTTGCCACGCCCGCGATTTCTCCGAACTCGTCCACGGCGACCGCCATCACCTGGCCCGATTGCTGGAGCTCCTGCATCAACTCGGAGACGGGCTTGGTCTCGGGCGTGAAGAGCGGCGGGCGGCTGAGGGCGGTGACGTCGTCCTGCGGCCCCAGCCGATTGGTGGCCATCGCGCGGAACACATCTCTGGTGTTGATCACCCCCAGGATGTTCTCCGCGCCTTCGGTTGCGACGGGGAACCGGGAGTGAGGTTGGCGGCCGTACAGAGCGAGGAACTGCTCCAACGTCGCTGCTTGTGGCACCCAGACGACATCGATCCGAGGCGTCATCACCTCCCTGACCTGCCGGTCGCCGAAGCGGAAGACCCGCTCCAGCAGGTTCGCTTCAAGAGAATCGACCGCCCCGGACGCGCGGCCCACGGAGATCATGACTCGGAGCTCTTCCTCAGTGACCAAGTTGCGCTCCAGCGGTCCACCGAGCAGGCTCAAGACTAGGCGGCTCAGCCAGTTGAAGAGGACCGTGAAGGGCAGCAGGAGCCGGCCCAGAAGGCCCAGAGGCCGGGCGACGATGAGGGAGAAGGTCTCCGCGTGGCGGATTCCCACCGTCTTGGGGATGGTCTCACCGAAGAGCAGGAGGAGCACCGTGATTCCGACGGTGGCAACCAGGACCGCCTGTTGCTGCGATGACACGAAAGACAGGGCGATGGCGGTTCCCAGGGCGGCCGCGGCGGTGTTCACCAGGTTGTTGGCCAGGAGGATCGTGGGCAGGAACCGCTGAGGGTCCTCGACCAGGCGGGCCATTCGCCGCGCACCGGGAACCCGGCGCTCCAACATCTGATGGAGCTTCACGCGTTGGATGGACAGCAGCGCGGCCTCTGAGCCCGAGAGGAGTCCGGAGAGGATTAGACAGAGGACGAGCAGGGCGATGTACAACTCGACCGGCCCTTGTGACATTGAAGCCGATTCCCCTCGAAGGGGGGTCCGGTTCCCTCCTGATTCGCTGCTGGTGGCGGGATGGTACCATTGGGGACCATCGCTGTCAAAAGCGCCGCGGCCCGCCGCGCGCCCTCACGACTTCTGGAGTCTTACCAACACCGCGTCCCAGACCAGGCTGGAAATCTCCCTGGCGGGCAGGGCGCCATCCAGGACAAGCCAACGTTGGGGCTCCTCCCTCGCCATCGCGAGGAATCCCTGGCGGACGCGCTCGTGGAACCCCGGGATTCCCAGCCCGCCATCGGCCTCGCCCTCGACCGGGAGCTCCGCGTCGAACCGGTCGCGTGCGTTGGATGGACGTCGCCGGAGGCCGTCGCCCACGGGCAGGTCCAACAGCACCGTCACGTCGGGCGATAACCCGCCCGTCGCCACATCGTTCAGCCGGCGAAGCATCCCTACGTCCAGGCCGCGGCCGTGCCCCTGGTACGCCAGCGTGGAATCGGCGAAGCGGTCGCAGACGACGCTGCCGCCACCCTCAAGTATCGGCCGAACGACTTCCTCGACGAGCTGCGCGCGCGCGGCCAAGAAGAGGAACGCCTCGGCCGTGGGGGCGATCTGGAGGGCCGCGAACTTGACCGTGCCGCGCACTCGCCGGCCCAAGGGCGTGCCGCCGGGCTCGGCCACGCGCATGACCCGATGGCCATACCGCTCCAGGGCGCGGGCCAGCAGTCGTGCTTGCGTGGACTTTCCCGAGGCCTCGCCGCCCTCGAAGGTGACGAAGATCCCGGCCCCCGCCGGCGCCGCTCCCGGCGTATCGTCGCTTGCTGCCAACGGTCCTCCTCTGGGGCTGCGGCCTACGGCGCCGCGGGTCCGCCGAACGCCCGTCGCCGCGCCCGCGCCCTCCGCCATCGCCAGCCCAGCCAGGCGAGGATGGCAACGATGGGGCCCCACACCGGCGCGAACACCGCCACGCTGATGAGCAGGTTCGCCAGACCCTGGGCGAAAGAGGTGAGCCCCCGGACGGCGTCCTTCACCGTTTCAAGAGCGCTCCAGCCCGGCTGCACCAGCGGATCGGGGCTAGCGGCGGGCCGCACGTTCACGTTGATGAGCGAGGTTGCCGAGGTCCGCTCCAGGTACTGTATCCGCCCCTTGAGCTGCTCGATCTGCCCCTGCGTGCTCGTCAGCTCCCGCTGCACACGCAGAAGGTCCTCCACGGAGTTGGCGCGGTCCATGAGGCGGAGGTACTGCTCTTCGGTCCGCTCCAGGTTGCCAAGCCTTGCCTGGAGGTCCACGAACTCCTCGGTCACGTCCTGGGACCGGGTCGATTCGTCGGCCACGCGGACCGCCATGTCACGCAGCCGATTCAGCGCCTCGTCCGTGCGTTCGGCGGGCACCCGGATCGAGACGAAACCCTGGGCGAGCTCGTCGTCACCCTGCACCTGCGACGAGACGACAAACCCGCCCATCTCCTCGGCCAGCATGGCAATGTCGCCCACAGTGCCGGCGATGTTGTCGACCACCAGGCCGATGGTGACCGTGCGCACGATCATGCGCTCTGGGATGTCCGCGACCGACGATCCGCCATCGGCCGACGCCTCGAAGGCCGCCGACGCGGACGGGGCGACCGGAGGCGCCGGAGCGCCCGCCGGCGCGGGAGCGCCCATCGCCTTGTCGGTGACCGACGCCGATCGCTCGTCGTCGCCCGAAGCGCCGCAGGCGAGCGCCACCAGCAGCAGCCCCAGGAGCGCGCCGAGGGTCGCTCTCTTCACGGAGCCCGTCGTTCGTAGCGTGACCAGCGTTGCTCTTTTCACGGAGCCCGTCGCACGTAGAGTATCCGGCGTTGCCCTATTCACGGAAAAACCTCCATGGTGTTGCCCTTCGTCGGACATGACGCCTGCGATGGTGTCGAGGTTCCGTGAAGCGCTTGCTATTGTCGGAACATGATGACGCGGCGTTGCGGATCCCGCCCCATGCTCATCGAGGAGAGATTGTACCGCTCGCCGAGCATGTGCTGCAGCCGCCGCACGTAGGAGGTCTGGGGTTGGAGCTCGACAGACGGCTCTCCGCCCATGATCTGCCCCACGGCCTCCTCGGCCTCCTCCAGGGCGGCGGTCATGCGGTCTCGCGAATGGCCCCCCCACCCTACGCTCAGGCTCTTGAGGAACTGCTCGATCTGCACCGGGGTGTTCTTGCGCAGGACGTAGATGGGGATTCCCCGCTCCTGGGCCACCTTCAGGGGCTCGGACTTCTTACGGTAGTGGCTTTTGGTGGTGAGCACCATGTCCGCGGCCTGTATGCTGGAGGCCACTTCGGCTCCGATCCCGTAGTGGCGGCTGGCGTGGAGCAGCCTGTCGCGGCTGATGCCGTAGGCGAACACGCGGGACACGGTGGGGGGGCTGACCGACTGCGGCTCTGCGGTGGACGCCGGGGGCGCTGAGGCTGCGGCTTCCGACGCCGCGTCGGGGGTTGGCGCGCTCCGTTCGGAGTAGCTGGCGGCGCGCCCACGGCTCGGCGGCCCGCCCCAACCGCCTCGGTCCGGCGGCCCGACCGAGGACAGGGTCAGCGGCTCTCCCGTCTCACGGTGCACATTGCCCTCGTCGTCAAGGGACCGGACCTCCGGGGTAACGGAGTAGCCGCGGAGCAGGGAGTCCACGGTGCTGGCGACGTCCAGGTGGACCGCCACCTGGTCCCAGCTCTGGATCTCGACCACCACCTCGAAGGTCGGGGGCGCCTTGCGTTCGAGCACGGTCTTGCGGGTGCCGCGTCGCCGGGCTTCCTCGTCGCCCAGGGTCACGGTTTGCACTCCGCCCACCAGGTCGGAAAGGGTGGGGTTCAGGATCAGGTTGTCCAGCGTGTTGCCATGGGCGGTGGCGATGAGCTGCACACCGCGCTCGGCGATCGTGCGCGCGGCCGCCGCCTCTTGCTCAGTCCCCATCTCGTCGATGACTATCGCCTCGGGCATGTGGTTTTCCACCGCCTCGATCATCACGGCGTGCTGGAGGCTGGGCGTCTTGACCTGCATTCGCCTTGCACGACCAATGGCCGGGTGCGGGATGTCCCCATCCCCCGCGATCTCGTTGGAGGTGTCCACCACCACAACCCGCTTTCGGGCCGTATCGGCCAGCACCCGGGCCACCTCTCGCAGCATGGTGGTCTTGCCCACCCCTGGGCGCCCCAGCAGGAGCACGCTCTTGTCGGACAGCACCAGATCCTCGATTGACTGGATGGTGCCGAACACCGCGCGTCCCACGCGGCACGAGAGCCCAACAATCTTGCCGGAGCGGTTGCGGATGCAGGAGATGCGGTGCAGCGTACGCTCGATGCCGGCTCGGTTGTCGTCGCCGAACGGGCTGATGCCGGACACTACGGAGAGGATCTCTTGCTCCGTCACCTCACGGCTGCCCACCTCCTCACGAGCGCGGAAGCGCGCCTGGGGCGCCCGCCCCAGGTCGAGGATGACCTCCAGCAGCCCCTGGGTGTCACCCACCCCCTCAAGCCACTCCTGGACGTGCGAAGGTAGGACTGAGAGCAGAAGCTGAAGGTCGTCGACGACGACCTGCCGGGTCGGGGGCGAGCCAGCCTCCCCGCTCGGCGGCGGGCTGACGTGGTGCTCTGACTCATGCAGGCGCAAGCACTACCTCCTGCGCGAAGCTGGGGACACGGTGGAGCGGCCGCGTGCCCGTGCATCAAAGCTAGGGCTCATGCCTTCGCTTCCAGGGCGTGTTCGACGAACGACAGGTAGAACTCGTGGAACCGCGTATCCGGCGTGAGCTCCGGGTGGAAGGCGGTGACCAACATGCTCCCCTCGCTGGCCGCGATCGGACTCCCGTCGTCCAGGCGAGCCAGCACCTGCACCCCCGGTCCGACCTCCAGGATGGCGGGGGCTCGAATGAACACGGCGCGGAACGGTTCGGGTCCCAGCGAGGGCGCATCTACGTCCGTCTCGAAGCTCTCCGTCTGGCGGCCGTAGGCGTTGCGGGCCACGCGGATGTCCATGAGCCCAAGGGGCGCCGGGCGATCCTCTCGGAGCTCCCTCGCCAGAAGGATGAGGCCCGCGCACGTGCCCCACAGCGGCATCCCGGCCAGGGTGCGTTCTTTGATCGGCTCTCGCAGCCCGTACAGGTCGAGCATCCGAGCGATGGTTGTGCTCTCGCCGCCCGGGATGATGAGCGCGTCCACGTTGGCGAGATCACGGGGGAGTCGCACTTCCGACGCCGCGACCCCGAGTCTGCGGAGGATGATAGCGTGCTCCAGGAAGTCGCCCTGGACGGCCAAGATGCCCACCCGCGGTCCGGGGCGCTCGGAAGGCGCGGAATCCTGCGGTGTGCGCCAGGCCTGGGGGGTCGGGCCCCCGTTGTCGACTTGCCTTACCAACCCGCTCCGCTCACCTCCACCCTCGGCGCCGGGCCGGCTACCAGCCACGGACCGCCAAGAGATCCTCGGGCTTCAGGGTTCGTATGTCGATGCCAGGCATCGCATCGCCCAGGCCCTTCGACACCTCGGCGACGATTCCCCAGTCCTGGTAGTGCGTGACAGCCTGGACGATGGCCCTGCCCCTCACTGCGGGGTTGTCCGCCTTGAAGATTCCCGACCCCACGAAGACGCCGTCGCACCCCAGCCACATCATCAGAGCGGCATCGGCCGGGGTCGCCAGGCCGCCCGCGGCGAAGTTCACGACGGGGAGCCGGCCCAGCCGCTTGACCTCCATCAGGAGGTCGACAGGCGCGCCCAGGGCCTTCGCCTCCGCGACCAGCTCCTCCTGCGGCATGGCCTGGACCCTGCGAGCCTGGTCGTTCACGGTACGCATGTGGCGCACGGCCTCGACCACGTTGCCGGTCCCAGCCTCCCCCTTGGTGCGGATCATCGCCGCTCCCTCGGAGATGCGGCGCAGGGCCTCGCCCAAGTCGCGGCAGCCGCACACGAAAGGCACCTTGAAATCGTGCTTCCACACGTGGTGGCTCTCGTCGGCGGGCGTCAGCACCTCGGACTCGTCGATGTAGTCCACGCCCAGCGATTCCAGCACCCTGGCCTCGGCGAAGTGGCCGATGCGGCACTTGGCCATCACGGGGATGGTTACGGACTCCAGGATCGACAGGACGCGCTCCGGGTCCGACATGCGGGCGACGCCACCCGCGGCGCGGATGTCGGAAGGGACGCGCTCAAGCGCCATGACCGCGCACGCCCCCGCTTCCTCCGCGATCTGGGCCTGCTCGGCGGTTACCACGTCCATGATGACGCCGCCCTTGAGCATCTGGGCCAGACCGACCTTGAGGCCCCAGCTACCGCTCCCGTTTTCCGCTCCCCCTTGCTGCATTCCTGTGTCTCCTTTACGGACCGGCCGCCGATCCTAGCGCTCACTATTCGGCACCCCATTATACGCCTCGGCCCTGTGCGGTCGCAATTGAAACCTTTCCTATCGCCGCCTCGCTCTGCTACACTCCGCTGGGCGCGCCGCCGGGTGGGCGCCGCCCGCTTCGAACGGAACAGCGAGGCGCGCGAACATGAGAATTCTCCTAACCAACGACGACGGAGTCGGCTCGGCCGGCATCTGGCAGGCGGCCAGGGCATTGGCTCCGCTGGGAGAGGTCATCGTGTCCGCCCCCGACCGAGAGCAGAGCGGCACCGGCGGCGCGGTATCGCTGCTGGCGCCGGTACGGGTCCACCGTGCCAGGTCGCCCATATCTGGCGTCACCGCCTTCGCCGTGGAGGGCACGCCGGCGGACAGCGTCATCCTGGCCCTGGAGCGGTTTGTTGAGGGGCCGGTGGACCTGCTGGTGTCCGGAATCAACCAGGGCGCCAACTTCGGCGAGGATATCTTTCTATCGGGGACCGTTGGGGCGGCGCTGCAAGGGTATTTTCGAGGCATCCCGTCCATCGCCATCTCGGTCGCGGCCCTCCACCGTGTTCGATACCGGGCAGCCGGTGTCGTCCTGCGAGCCCTGGCGGGTCGCTTCGTGGAGTGGAGCCGGGCCACGGAAGCGGCCAGGGGTCTCACGCCCACCGGGATTGCGGCTAGGCCGCCGCTCCTCAACATCAATCTTCCCAACGTGGCGCCGGCGCGAATGAAGGGCGTCGAGGTCACCCACCTGGGCCACCGCGCGTACGCTGACTCCATCCAGGAGGGCGACGAGGGGCGTCGGGCTTGGTACTGGATCCGGCGTGAGCGCCCAGATTGGGAGGAAGAAGAGGGGTCGGACATCTGGGCCATCCGCCGCAGGAAGGTGTCCATCACGCCGATCATCACGGATGTCACGGCATTCGCGGCCCTGCCGGAGCTCACGGGCATTGCCCAGGCGATGCAGGAGGCGCTCACGCCGCCGGGCCGCAGACCGGCCGAAGGCGGGGGGGGGCGGGGCGCGGAGTAGCGTGGGCGTTTGGCGCGTTCGGCCCGTGCCATGCGTATCGACTGAAGGGGGAACACATGCGCATCAGAGGCAGGCTGGCAGGTGGATTGGCAGCGGCAGCCATCGCGATCGGCGCGGTGGCCTGTGCGTCGAGTGGCGACCTAGAGGCGACCCAGCAGGACCTGGCGCAGGCGAA